>NZ_RZRO01000049.1:0-47944 GCF_003997975.1 Mesorhizobium sp. M7A.F.Ca.US.005.03.1.1 | reverse complement strand
TGGTCTTGGCCTCGACCAGGCGGCGCGCAATGGTCTTGCGCATATTGTCATGCGGGACAAGGTCGTAGGAGCCCTGTTCGAACAGTTTCAGGACCTGATCGTCCGACATCGCCTTTACCGGCGCGGCAGGAGCAGCAGCCGGCACGCCAGCCGGAGCCTTGGCGGCAGGCGCCGTCTGGGCGCCGCCACCGGCAATGGCCGCGTCGACATCCGCCCTCACCACCCGGCCATGCGGGCCGGTCCCAGATACGGTCGAGAGGTTCAGGCCGGCCTCACGGGCCAGGCGCCGGGCAAGCGGTGTTGCACGGCCGGCCGATGGCGATTGGCCGATCTCCCCCCTTGTGGGGGAGATGCCAAGTGGCGGCAAAGAGGGCAGGGCAGAGGGGTGAGTGACAGAATGAGACGTTGGCGCGACAGCGCCCTCCTCTGTCGACTTCGTCGACATCTCCCCCACGGGTGGGGAGATTGGCGCCTTGTCGTGCTTGGCCGCAGCAGCATCAGCCCCATAGGCCTCACCGTCGGCATAGATCCACGCCACGGCAGCGCCGACCGCAATATCGACACCCTCTTTGCCGGTGACATCGCGCAGGACGCCGCTGGCCGGCGCATCGATTTCCATCGCCGCCTTGTCGGTCTCGATCTCGAACAGCACATCGCCCTTCTTGACGTGCGCGCCCTCCTCGGCAAACCAGCGCGAGATCTGTCCAGTCGCCATGTCCATGTCGACCTTGGGAAGAATGACTTCGGTCGGCATATCTCAGCGAACCCCTTTCACGAGGTCGCGCGCGGCGGTGATAATGTCCGGAATTTGCGGCACCGTCGCCTTCTCGAGTTCCGGATTGTAGGGGATCGGCGTTTCGGCGCCGCCCAGCCGCACGATCGGCGCGTCGAGATAGTCGAACGCTTCGCTCTCGGCGATCATGGCGCTGACCTCGGCGCCGATGCCCAGCGTCTTGACCGCTTCGTAGACGCATAGCAGCCGCGACGTCTTCTTGACGCTGTCGATGACGGTCTGCTTGTCCATCGGCCGGATGGTCCGAAGATCGACGACTTCGACGTCGATGCCTTCGCTCTCCAGCACGGCTGCCGCGTCGAGCGCCTTCTGCACCATGATCGAGGTGGCGACGATGGTGAGATCCCGGCCCTCGCGGCGGATATCGGCCTTGCCGATCGGCACGGTGTAATAGCCTTCGGGCACCGGGCCCTTCAGCTTGTAGAGCAGCTTGTGCTCGAAGATCATGACCGGATCGGGATCGGCGACCGCCGCCAAAAGCATGCCCTTGGCATCATAGGGGGTCGCCGGCTGGATGACTTTCAGACCCGGCACATGGCCGAGCCAGGCTTCGAGGCTCTGGCTGTGCTGAGCCGCCGCACCGGTGCCGGAACCGGCGGGAAAGCGCATCACCACGGGAACCGAAACCTCGCCGCCCAGCATGAAGCGCATCTTGGCCGCCTGGTTGACGATCTGCTCCATGGCAAGCGTGGCGAAATCGGAAAACTGGAACTCGAAGATCGGCCGCATGCCGGTGAGGGCAGCGCCCACCGCGACGCCCGCGCCGCCCAGTTCCGAAATCGGCGTGTCGATGACGCGGTCAGCGCCGTAACGTTCGACCAGGTCGCCGGTGACCTGGAAGGCGCCGCCATAGACGCCGATATCCTCGCCCATCAGGAAAACGCGTTCGTCCATGTCCATGGCGATCGCCATGGCTTCCTGGATCGCCTGGGCGTAGCTCAGTTCACGCACCATCGCGTCCATCACGCCTGCTCCGTATACACGTAATTGCCGGTCTCGCTGATATCGGGCGATGGGCTCGCCTTGGCGAACTCGATGCCCTCGGCGATCTCTTGCGCCACGGCATCGCGAATGGCCTCGATGCCCTTGTCGTCGATGAAGCCGAATTCCCTGAGCTCGCTTTCGAACAGGGTGATCGGATCGCGGTTCGACATCCAGTCCTCGATCTCTTCCTTGGTGCGATAGCGGTTGCGGTCGCTCTTGGAATGGCCGCGATGGCGGTAGGTCTTGGACTCGATCAGCGTCGGCCCCTCGCCGGCGCGGGCTCGGGCAACAGCCTGATGAGACGCCTCGGCGACCTCGGAGAAGATGTTGCCGTTGACGATGACGCCCGGCATCGAATAGGCGGCGGCGCGCTCGGCGATGTTCTTGACCGCGGTCGAGCGGGCTGTCGATGTCGACATGCCGTAGCCATTGTTCTCGCAGACGAAAATGACAGGCAGCTTCCAGACCGCCGCCATGTTGAGCGCCTCGTGGAAAGCGCCTTCATTGTTGGCGCCATCGCCGAAGAAGGAGACCACGACCTTGCCGGTCTTCATCATCTTGGAGGACAATGCCGCCCCGACGGCGATCGGAATACCGCCACCGACGATGCCATTGGCGCCGAGATTGCCCTTGCCGACATCGGCGATGTGCATCGAGCCGCCACGGCCCTTGCAATAGCCTGTGGTCTTGCCGAAGAACTCGGCGAACATGCGCTTGACCTCGGCGCCCTTGGCAATGCAGTGGCCGTGACCGCGATGCGTCGAGGTGATCTGGTCATCCTCGGCAAGCGGCATGCAGATGCCCATGGCGCTGGCTTCCTGGCCGATCGACAAATGCATGGTGCCATGGATGAGGCCGCGCGTGTAGCACTCCTCCGCGCCCTCTTCGAAGCGGCGGATCAGGTACATCTTGTGGAGCACCTGCTTGAGCTGCTCGGCGCTGTACTGGCGGTAGACGAAGGGCAGATTGGCGCGACTGTCAGTGACGGCTTTGCTGGCTGTGGCCATGATCACGCTCCCACGGTCCCATAGACGAGCTTGTCCTGGCGAGCGCGCAGTTCGGCGATCTTGGAGCCCGCCGCGGGCGCTGCATTCGCATAGGTTATGAGTTCGCCCTTCTTGATCGGCGCGGTGACCGAGCCGCCCTGCAGCAGGCCGCAGGGAACGGCCTTGGCGGCGCGCGCCTCAGGCGTCGTCATGATCCAGGCGCGGTAGCAATATTCGCCGATCGCATCGAGCTTCTCGCCGGGCTTCATGTCCTTCTTGGCCACGGCGGCGACTTCGGCCACCGGCTTGGCCAGCGGCACCATGTCGGCCTTGCCGTAGAGCACGACGCGCGCGCAGGTCAGCGGCACCTCGAGCGAGGTCAGGTGATAGGGACGATGGAAAGTGAAATACGGGCCTTTGCCCATCTTCAGATCTTCCATGCGCTCGGAGATGCGCGGATGCGACATGTCGGCAACGACGAAGACGCCGGGCGCGACACCCTTGCCGATCGAATAGTCGACGACGCCGACCTTCGACAGAACGCCGCCATCCTTCTGCGGCACCAGCACCTTGGACAGTTCGCCAAGCGTCGCCGCCGGGCCATGCATGCCAGCCTTGTCTGGAACCAGGCCGGTGGCATTGGCGATTGCCGCCATCTCGACCATGGTCTTGGAGCCGTCGACGAATTCGACCAGCATGCGGACATTCATGTGCCGGCGCTTGGCTTCCTCCTCATAGTCCGGGGGAATGGCGTCGATGTTGAGCGGATTGTTCTTGCCCTTGCCGGCGGCAACGATCGGGTGACCCATGGCCGAGACGAACTCGATCAGCTCCATGCAGGAGGACGGCTCATCGCCGGCGCCCAGTGAATAGGTGACGCCGAGCCGGTCGGCCTCGCTTTTCAGATAGGCGCCGATGGTGACGTCGGCCTCGACATTCATCATCACCAGATGCTTGCCATGCTCCATGGCGCGCAGCCCGATCTCGGCGCCAACGGCGGGAACCCCGGTGGCATCGATGACGACGTCGATCAGATCATTGTTGATGACAAGGTCGGCGTCGTTGGTGACCGCCACCTTGCCGGCTTCCATCGCCGACGTCATAGCCGAAGCATTCGACACTTCGCGCGCATGCCCGGTTTCCTGGAAAGCGATATCGACGGCCTTGCTGGCAGCCGGCAGGTTCAGTTCGGAAATGGCGCCGATCTCGATGCCCGACATATGGGCGACACGAGTGACGATGTCGGTTCCCATCTCGCCCGAGCCGATCAGGCCGATGCGGATAGGCTTGCCCGACTTTGCGCGTTCCTCGAGATCGCGGGCAAGACCCGTCAACGAAACATTGGAAGCCATACCGCTCGTTCCTCCCATAATGCAGGCTTGTTCGATTGCCTGACGGGTATTGAACATCTGTATTTCTGTCAAGACTAATGTCCATATTCCCGTGCTTTTTCGGACACTTTCACCGTAGTCCGGCGGGACGAGAAAGAGGCTGGGAAACCCGATGCCGCGCAGTCGCCGTCAGTGCGCGGATGGGCATCGGTTGGGATCGTTCAGCTCAGCCAACGGCGCAGCCTGTTGCGCTGCCGTGCAATAGGCCGGCACATGCGACTGGCGGCATCTTGGCCCTCGCGGGAAGTCCTGCTCAGTGTCCCGCGAAGCCTGCCGGAGGCGGGCAACCCGCCGCGTCGATCGCAAAATCATGGAAATGCACGACCACGCCATCCGCATTGATTAAGATCACGGCATAGCCGGGTGCTTTTCTGCCAGCGGCACCAGCAGGCAAACGGAACGCTTGGATTACCCTCTACTGTGCCGTCCAGCCGCCATCCATCGGCAAGGTGGTGCCGGTGACCTGCCTGGCCGCGTCCGAACACAGGAACAGCGTCAGCGCGGCGAGCTCGTCGACGGTGACGAATTCCTTGGTCGGCTGGGCGGCGAGCAGCACATCGTGCTTGACCTGTTCCTCGGTCATGCCGCGCGCCTTCATCGTGTCGGGAATCTGCCTTTCGACCAGCGGCGTCCAGACATAGCCCGGCGCGATCGCATTGACGGTGACGCCGTCGAGCGCTGCTTCGAGCGCTACCGTCTTGGTGAGGCCCGCAATGCCGTGCTTGGCCGACACATAGGCCGACTTGAACGGCGAGGCGACCAGCGCATGCGCCGAGGCGGTGTTGATGATACGGCCCCATTTGCGCGCCTTCATGCCCGGCAGTGCCGCCTTGATGGCGTAGAACGCGGCGAGCAGATTGATGCGGATGATGGCTTCCCACATGTCATCGGGAAACTCCTCGATCGGCGCGACATGCTGGATGCCGGCATTGTTGACCAGGATATCGAGACTGCCGAAGGCAGCCTCGGCCTCATGCACCATGGCGCTGACCGCCGCGCCATCCATCATGTTGGCACCGGAATAGCGGCACTTGACGCCGAAATCCTTCTCGATGCCGGCGCGCTCCTGCTCGATGGCAGCCGCATCGCCAAGGCCGTTGATGGTGACATTGGCGCCTTCGGCGGCAAAGGCGCGGGCGATGGCCAGGCCGATGCCGCTGGTCGAGCCGGTGACGAGGGCGTTCTTCGAAGACAGGAAACCCATGATGATCTCGCAAGAGGTGGGAGGGAACGAACGGGGCCGCCTTTGTGCGCCGCACCATGACAGTGCCATAGCCATATGTCGGTGCGATTACAGGGTTGAGACGGCCGTCGACAGGCCTCTTGGGCGGCTGTCAGGCGGCTGACACGGCACTGTCATGGTGCCGTGCAACATAATCCGGAGCGCATTCGCGCAGTCATTCCTGAACCAAAATGGGGCTACAGCCTTGCAGATCGCCGATGTCGTGAAGCGCGCCTATGCGATGCCGCTGACCAACCCCTCCTTTCCGCCCGGGCCGTACCGTTTCTTCAACCGCGAATACGTCATCATCACCTACCGCACGACGCGCGAGGCGCTAGAGGCTGTCGTGCCGGAGCCGCTGGAGATCGACGAGCCGCTGGTCAAATACGAATTCATCCGCATGCCTGACTCGACCGGTTTCGGCGACTACACCGAGACCGGCCAGGTCATCCCGGTGCGCTACAAGGGCCAGCACGGCGCCTACGTCCATTCGATGTATCTCGACGACGACGCGCCGATCGCCGGCGGCCGCGAACTGTGGGGCTTTCCCAAGAAGCTTGCCAATCCCAAGATCGTGCATGAAGGCGAGGTCATCGTCGGCACGCTGCACTATGGCAGCGTTCTGTGCGCCACCGGCACGATGGGCTACAAGCACAAGAAAGCCGATCACGGCTCTGTCCTCGCTTCGCTGGCCGCGCCCAATTTCCTGATCAAGATCGTCCCGCATGTCGACGGCACGCCGCGCATCTGCGAACTGGTCCGCTACCACCTCACCGACATCACGCTGAAGGAAGCCTGGACAGCGCCCGCCGCACTCGATTTGCGGCCGCACGTCATGGCCGACGTGGCGCGGCTGCCGGTGCTCGACATCGTATCCGCCGTCCACTTCACCGCCGATCTGACGCTTGGGCTGGGCGAAGTGGTTCACGATTATCTCGCCGACCGCACCTGAGCTGCACAAGCCTTTCAGAGCCCAAACAGAAGTCGGAGACCAAAGCCGTGCTCGAACGCAATCGCAACAAGGAGGCCACCGCCACCATCGCGGAGATCTCGGCGCAGTATGACCGCGTCGCGCTGGTGTTTCAGGGAGGCGGCGCGCTCGGCGCCTACCAGGCTGGGGTGTACCAGGCATTGGCAGAGGCCGGCTGCGAGCCGAGCTGGCTTTCCGGCGTATCGATCGGCGCCATCAATGCGGCGATCATCGCCGGCAATGAGTCGAGCCGCCGGCTGCAGCGCCTCGAGCAATTCTGGCAGACGATTTCGGGTCGCAAGATCTGGGCCTATACGCCGGAAGGCGACATCTACCGTGATATCCGCAATCGCACCAGTTCGTGGATGACCATGGTCATGGGGCAGCCGGGCTTCTTCAAGCCGCGCAATCCTAACCCCTGGATGGAGCAGCCCGGCGCCGAGGGCGCCACCAGCTTCTACGACACGGCCGAGCTGAAGGAGACGCTGCAAAGCCTGATCGACTTCGACATCCTCAACGACGGCAAGAAGCGGTTGAGCGTCGGCGCGGTCAACGTCCGGACCGGCAACTTCGTCTATTTCGACACCGACAAGGTCCGCATCGAACCGGAGCACATCATGGCCAGCGGCGCGCTGCCGCCGGCGTTCCCGTCGATCCGCATCGAAGGCGAATATTACTGGGACGGGGGCATCGTCTCCAACACGCCGCTGCAATATCTGCTCGACCAGGAAGAGGACCGTTCCTCGCTGGTTTTCCAGGTCGACCTGTTCAGCGCGCGAGGCGTCCTGCCGCGCAGCATGCCGGACGTGCTGTCGCGCCACAAGGACATCATGTATTCGAGCCGCACACGGCAAAACACCGACAATTTCAAACGCATCCACGGTCTCAAGATGCGCCTGCTCGATGCACTGAAACGGGTGCCGAAGGAGTTGCGGACGCCGGCCGAGGAAGCGCTGATCGAGGACTATTCGGACGCCGGCACCGTCAACATCGTGCACCTGATCTATCAGCACAAGGGCTATGAGGGTCACGCCAAGGACTATGAGTTCTCAGGCACCTCGATGCGCGAGCATTGGGAGACAGGGTTGGAGGACACGCAGCGCACCTTGCGCCATCGTGAGTGGCTGACGATGCCGACCAATGTCGACGGTGTGGCCATCCATGACCTGCATCGCGAAGACCCGACGTAGCCAGGCCGGTTATGCTCAACGGTTCAGCGTTGTTGGCCAGGATTCGTTTGAACGGCCATCGCCAACGCTCGAGATTGGCCGACGCCTCCAAACTTCGTCATCCCTGGGCGAAGCAGGAGCGAAGCTCCGTCGCGGAGACCCTGGGATCCAGGCCGTGACCTTTGCCACGGAGTGCAGCGGAGCAGAATTCAGCACCGCGGCAACGCTCAGGAGTCGCGGCATGGATCCTATGGTCTGCGCCGCGTCGCTTCGCTCCCTGCTCCGCCTCAGGATGACGAAGCGAAAGGCGTTTCGGCCAATTTCCTAGGCAGGTTCCACGTCAACAGAAACGAATACGTCTTCGCCCCTTGAACGCAGTGCTCACTTAAAGAAAAAAGGCAGCGCCGGTCACCCGGCGCTGCCTTTTGTTCGGAAGCTTACGCTCGGCTCAGAACACCTGGCGGAAGATGATGAACAGCACGAAGGCCAGCGTGATCGAGCACGGCAGCGTCAGCACCCAGGCAAGCAGCAGATTGCGCACCGTCGCCCATTGCAGCCCCGAACCGTTCGCCGCCATCGTTCCGGCAACGCCCGACGACAGCACATGGGTCGTCGACACCGGCAATCCCAGCCGATCGGCCATGCCGATGGTCACCATCGCCACGAGTTCGGCCGCCGCACCCTGGCCGTAGGTCAGATGGCTCTTGCCGATCTTCTCGCCGACCGTGACGACGATGCGTTTCCAGCCGACCATGGTGCCGAGGCCGAGCGCCAGCGCGACGGCGACCTTCACCCAGATCGGGATGAACTTCGTCGCGTTGTCGACGGCCTTGTGATAGTCGGTGACCGCTTTCAGATCGGTCGCCTCCATCGGCAGCAGCTGCTTCTTGTCGATCAGCTTGAGCGCTTCGCCGATCAAATAGATGTCGTTGCGGGCGTTGCTGACCAGATCGGTCGGCACCGTCTCGACCGAGGCATAGGGCTGCAGGCCAGCCGTCGTGTTGTGGATGTAGGTCTGCAGCGCAACCGTCGTCTGGTCGTTCCAGGTCCTGGTGCGCACGGCATCCTGGACGGCGGCCTTGGCATCGGTGACGGTGACCCCGGGCTTGGCATATTTGCCCAGCGCCGTTTCGACGCTGACCGAGGCAGACTTGTAGGCTTCGAGATAGTTGATGTCGGGGGTGCGGTTCAGCGCATAGGCCGTCGGCACGACGCCGATCAGGATCAGCATGATCAGGCCCATGCCCTTCTGTCCGTCATTGGAGCCATGCGCAAAGCTGACGCCGGTGCAGGTGAAGATGAGCAGGCCACGGATCCACCATGGCGGCGGCGTGTTGCCTTTCGGCGCCTCGTAGAGCGCCGGATTGCGCACCAGCAGCTTCATTACATAGAGCAGTATCGCCGCGGCGAAGAAGCCGATGATCGGCGACACCAGCAGGGTGACGCCGACATTGGTCGCCTGCGACCAGTCGACGCCGCTGGTGGCGCTGCCGGCGGGCGCCATGAACTGGTTGGCAAGGCCGACGCCGATGATCGAACCGACCATCGTGTGCGAGCTCGACGCCGGCAGTCCGAGGAACCAGGTGCCGAGATTCCACAGGATCGCCGCCACAAGCAGCGCGAACACCATGGCGAAGCCCGAGGACGAGCCGACCTGCAGGATCAGCTCGACCGGCAGCAGCGACAGGATGCCGAAAGCGACCGCGCCGCTGGAGGTGAGAACCCCCAGGAAATTGAAGGCGCCCGACCACATGACGGCGAATTCGGCCGGCATCGAGCGCGTGTAGATAACCGTCGCCACCGCATTGGCGGTGTCATGGAAGCCGTTGACGAACTCGAAGCCGAGCGCGATCAGCAAGGCGATGCCAAGCAGGATCCACGGCACGGTCTTGGCCACCGCAAGATCCTGGCTGAGCGCGTAGCCGACATAGGCGATGCCGACGAGCACCAGCACGCCGAAGGCCGGCAGGAACCACTTCGCGCTGCCCGATTGATCCAGCGGATGATCCGGTCTCGGAATGCCCGCCTCGCTAGAAACTATGTCCACCATGTCCCACTCCAGATGCATTGCAGCAAAGAACTGGGAAGACGCTATGTCCGCACGATGAACCCTGTGTGACGCCAGCGAACGCCGCGTTCACGAACAGGCCTGCCGAAAAGCGGGTGGGCGGCGCCTATTTGGCAATCTCGAGCAGCGACGATACCAACAACTGGCGCTCGTCTTTCGACAGGACATCCGAATCGAAGAGGTTCATGCTGCGCAATCCCTCGATGGCGAGATAGCAGATCAACAGCGATTTGAGATCCGGCGTCTCGCCCTTCAGCCGCTCGAAAAGCTGCCGCTTGAAGGTCTTTATCGGCATCATGAAATCGGGATCCTCGGCGATGGCCGAGAAGATCCAGGACGCCGACGGCTGCTTTTCCTCGCAATCATTGGCCGACAGCCTGATGTAGACGGCCAGGGGATTTTCGTCCTTGTCATTTGTGCGGGCGGCTTCCAGCGCGTGCTCGAACTCGCGCAGATAGCCTTCGACCAAACCTTGCATCAATTTGGCCTTGGTCGGGAAATTGTAGAGGAGCCCTCCCTTCGACACGCCGGCACGGCTGGCGACGGCATCCAGCGACAGGCTGCCTGGTCCGGATTCCCGGGCAACATCAGCCGCCGCGGCGAGAATCTTCTCGCGCGAATTCGGTCTTTGGGCTCTCATGGTGCCTCCCATCGCAAGCTTAGGCCCAATTGACAAGACCGTCCAGACGGTACAGGAAGACCGCCATTATTTGAAATCGGGACCCGCAGTCGGTATGTGTCCCGATATCCGCGCTTCGCGCCGGATTTCGACTGAGGGGACTTCCTTGTTCAAGCGCATACTCCGTATCTTTATCATTGTTCTGGTTCTGGCCCTGCTCGTCGTCGTGGTCGGCGGCATCGTCGGCTTCAACTTCCTGCGCGACAACGGCATCAAGCAGTACTTCGCATCGATGAAGCCGCCGGCGGCAACCGTTTCGACGACCATCGCCAAGCCTTCGGCCTGGACGCCAGGCGTCGAGGCGATCGGCACGGTCAAGGCGGTGCGCGGTGTCGACCTGACGGTCGAGACTACCGGTATCGTCAAGGACATCCTTTTCCATGCCAACCAGAAGGTGGCGGACAATGCGGTTCTGCTGCAACTCGATGACGCCGTCGAGCGCGCCGACCTCGATGCACAGAAGGCGCAAGCCGCGCTAGACCAGACCTCACTTGCCCGCGCCATCGAACTGACCAGGCGTGGCGTTGGCTCCGACTCGACGCTGGACACGGCGCGTGCGGCGGCCTCGGCCTCGGCATCCCAAGTCACCAAGCTGCAGGCCGTGCTCGACCAGAAGCAGCTGACGGCGCCTTTCGGCGGCACGGTGGGTATCCCGAAGATCGATGTCGGCCAGTATTTGGCGCCCGGCACCGCCGTGGTGACATTGCAGGACCTCGACACGATGCGGGTCGATTTCACGGTTCCCGAACAGCAACTCGCCTTGCTCAAGATCGGCCAGACGATTCGATTGGGCTTTGGCGGCGAGGACAGGCCATTCGCAGGCGCCATTCGTGGCATAGACCCGAAGATCGACTCGTCCAGCCGGCTGGTGAACATCCGGGCGGAAGTCGCCAATCCCGATGGCAAGCTGACCCCCGGCCAGTTCGTGCAGGTGCGTGTCGAGCTGCCCGAAGAGCAGAACGTGCTGACCCTGCCGCAGACGGCGCTGACGACAAGTCTCTATGGCGACTACATCTTCGTGGTGCAGCCAGCCAAGCCCGCCGAGACAGCGCCAGCTGCCAAGCCGGAGGAAAAACCCGCTGCGCCGGCAGCCGACAAATCGGCTGACGCCAAGCCTGCGGACACCAAGCCGGCCGATGCCATGAAGCCGGCGGCTGATGCAGCCAAGCCTGCCGCCGATGCGGCAAAGCCAACTGACAAGGCTGCCGATGGGGCCAAGCCGGCGGCGGAAGGTGACAAGCCCGCGCTCGTGCTGTCGCAGGTGTTCGTCAAGCCCGGCCGCCGCAATCAAGGCATGGTCGAGATCGTCGAGGGGCTGAAGGCCGGCGACGAGGTCGTCACCGCCGGTCAGAACCGCCTCTTCAACGGCATGTCCGTCGTTGTGGACAACACCATCGACCCGACCAAATCGGCGAACAAGCAGGCCGACCAGCAATGAGCTTTTCAGATCTCTTCATTCGCCGGCCTGTTCTTTCGACGGTCCTTGCTTGCATGATCCTGCTCCTGGGTTTCCAGGGCATCTTCAATCTGTCGATCCGGCAGTATCCGAAGGTCGATGAAACGGCCATCACGATCACCACGGCCTATCCAGGCGCCAGCGCCGATCTGATCCAGGGCTTCATTTCCGCCCCGATCGCCCGCGCCGTCGCGTCGACCGAAAACATCGACTACGTCACCTCGTCCAGCCGCCCGTCCTCCAGCACCGTGACGGTGCAGATGAAGCTCGGCTCGAACCCCGACGTCGCGCTGACCGAAGTTCTGTCCAAGGTTCAGGGCGTGCGCGGCACTTTGCCGGACGCGTCGAAGGACCCTGTCATCGTCAAGGGCACCGGCCAGCAGTTCGCGATGATGTACATCTCGATGCAGAATCCGAACATGACGAAGGAGCAGCTGACGGAGTATATCGAGCGCGTCATCAGACCGCGCATGTCGACGGTCGAAGGCGTCGCCGACGTGCAGATCTTCGGCGCCCAGGAATACTCGATGCGCGTCTGGATCGATCCGGTCAAACTTGCGGCGCGCGGCGTGACCGCCTCCGAACTGCTGACGGCGATCAACAATTCCAACTTCCTGTCGGCGCCCGGCAACACCCAGAACGAGTATGTCGTCTCCTCGATCACCGTGCGCTCGACATTGCAGACGCCGGAGGCATTCGCCGAGCTGCCGCTGCGCTCGACCGACGGCAATGTGGTGCGGTTGCGCGACGTGGCTCGCGTCGAACTCGCCGCCGAGAACACCGACACCAGGGTCTCGTTCAACGGTAAGCCAGGCACCTTCCTCGCCATCTTCCCGACGCCGGCGGCCAATCCGCTGACCACGGCGGCTGCGCTCACCAAGCTGGTGCCGCAGATTCAGGAGACACTGCCGAAAGGCATGACGATCGAGGTCGTCTACGACGCGACCGGGCAGATCAGCGCCTCGATTGAAGAGGTGTTCAAGACCATCGGCGAGGCGGTTGCCATCGTCGTCGTCGTCATCCTTCTGTTCCTTGGCTCCTTCCGGTCGGTGATGATGCCGATCATCACCATCCCGTTGTCGCTGATCGGCGTCTGCTTCCTTTTGTTCGCGGTTGGCTACTCGATCAACCTTCTGTCGCTGCTCGCCATGGTGCTGGCGATCGGCCTGGTCGTCGACGACGCCATCGTGGTGGTGGAGAACATCCACCGTCACATGGAAGAAGATCACATGTCGCCGATGCAGGCTGCGTTCAGCGGTATGCGCGAAATCGCATCAGCCATCGTTGCCATGACCATGACGCTGGCCGCCGTGTTCGCACCGCTGGCATTTACCGGCGGCCTGACCGGCGCGCTGTTCCGTGAATTCGCGGTCACGCTCGCCGGCTCGGTGGTGCTGTCGGGTGTCATCGCCATCACCATCACCCCGATGATGTCGGCACGCCTCTTGAAGTCCGGCACGCCGGGCCGTTTCCAGCGCATTGTCGACGGCACCTTCGCGCGCGTCGAGCATGTCTATGAACGCGCCGTCACCGGATCGCTGAACTATCGCCCGTTGACGTTGATCATCGTGCTTGCGCTTGTCGGCGTCACCGGCTTCATGTTCACCAAGACCTCGAGCGAACTTGCGCCGGAAGAGGACCAGGGCTTTCTGCTCTCGATTGTGACGGCGCCGCGTTATGCGACGTCCGATTACACCGAGACATACGTCAACCAGATCCTCGGCCTGGTGAAGGATATTCCCGAAACACGGGCGCAGTTCTCGGCCGTCGCCTTCGGCGGCACGACAAACAGCGCCTTCGTCGGCTATGCCTTCAAGGACTGGGCGGAACGCAAGCGCAATTCGAAGGAACTGCAGGCTGACATTACGGCCCGTATCGCCAAAGTGGCCGGTGTCGAGGCCTTCGTCTTCGCACCGCCGACGCTGCCGGGCTCCGGCGGCGGCCTGCCCATTTCCATGGTGGTACGATCGACCGGCGCTTCCTCGGAAGTGTACGAGGTGGCCGAGCAGATCAAGAACAAGGCGCAGGCCTCCGGCCGCTTCATCGTCGTGCAGAATTCGATGGCTTATGACGCACCGGAGGTGACGGTGACCATCGACCGCGACCGCGCCGCCGCGCTGAACCTGCCGATCGCCGATATCGGCCGCACGCTGACCTTGCTGGTCGGCGGCGCCGAAGTGGCGCAGTTCGACCGCGATTCCAACAGCTACGACATCATCCCGCAGGTGCCGCAGGAGTTTCGCGACGACCCCGACAAGCTCGGCGAATACTTCGTGCGCAGCGTGACCGGCGAGATGGTGCCGCTATCGGCGGTGGTCAAGATTTCGACCAATGCGGCGCCGGCGGCAATCGAGCAGTTCAACCAGCTGAATTCGTCGACGATTTCGGCGCTTCCGCTGCCCGGCGTCACCACCGGCGACGGGCTGAAGGCGCTGGAGGACATCGCCAAGGAGAGCCTGCCCGACACGTTCTTCATCGATTATTCCGGTCAATCGCGACAGGAAAAGGAACAGGGCAACACCATCCTGATCGCTTTCGCGGCCGCAGTTGTCGTCATCTATCTGGTGCTGGCGGCGCAGTTTGAAAGCTTCCGTGATCCGCTGATCATCATGATGGCGGTGCCGTTGTCGATCTTCGGCGCGATCGTGCCGCTCAATCTGGGCCTCGGCACGCTCAACATCTACACGCAGGTCGGCCTGATCACACTGATCGGTCTGATAACCAAGCACGGCATCCTGCTGGTCGAGTTCGCCAACCAGCAGCGTGAAAAGCATGGCATGCGGCGGCGCGATGCCATCATCGCCTCGGCCAAGGTGCGCCTGCGGCCGATCCTGATGACGACGGCGGCGATGGCGCTCGGCGTTGTGCCGCTGATCACGTCCAGCGGCGCTGGTGCCGCGGCCCGCTATTCGATGGGCCTGGTCATCTTCACCGGCATCCTGGTCGGCACCATGTTCACGCTCTTCGTCGTGCCCATGTTCTACACCTTCATCGCCAGCAAGGACCTGCCTCATCTGGCGGAGAAGCCGGACCCCAAGCTGATGCCGGCACTGCCGAGCTAGGACGGTCGAGGGAGTCCCGCCCAGAAATGCGCGGGGCAAATCGATGGAAACAAAAGAAAAGAGGCCGGGAAATTCCCGGCCTCTTTTCTTTTTGGCTGGGCTCGATACCGCCGGTTTGAACTGTACGCAATACCGCAGCGTTTCCGGAGGGAGCTTTGAGGCGCGGCAGCATGCTGCCACGCCACCGTTTCCAGCCTGCTACTTGACGATGACGATGCTGGTGTTGGTCGCCCCGAAGGTTTCGACGAGCTGGTAGAAATCGGCGGCGTTGTCGGGGTGCAGCCGCACGCAGCCATGCGAAGCCGGCTGGCCGAGGCGCTTGATCGCATAGGTCGCGTGCACCGCATAGCCGCCGCTGAAGAAGACCGAGTGCGGCATCGGGGCGTTGTCGTATTTCTTCGAATACCACATTTCATGCATGCGGGTCGGCTTGAACGAGCCGGTCGGCGTCACATGGGCCCGGTCGCCGGTGGAGACTTTCCAGGCGAAAGTCGGCCGGCCGTCGACCGAGACTTCCATGATCTGCTGCGAAAGCGAAACGCGCGCCACGATCTTGTTGGCGGCATGCGCGGCGCCCGAGCCGAACAGCAGTGCGGCACCGGTCAGCGCGGCGGCGGCGATGTTGATGAGCTTGGCGGAAATGGCGGTATGCATGAAGAAAATCCCCTCTCTCTGCCGGTCCAGCCGGCTCCAATTCGATGGCTGCTTATCCCCACGTCATGTTTCGGAGAGATTTCGCAAAATGCTCATTTGTGTTTCGAATCTGTTTCCACTGGTTAACAAACGCCAACCCAATTAGAGCCGTCGGTGGCCCGCCAGCGAGACCCTAGCAAGACCAAGGTCAGGAACATGGGTATCCGTCGCTAAACGAAAGTGCGAATCAGCAGTATTCGAAAGGACCGCCGTAGATCTCGAAACCAAACTGCAACAAAGCGAGGTTTCAAGCGGCATGATCCGGATACGGGCCGCAAGCAAAGTTGACGCAACGAAAACAGCCGGTAACGAACATGGGAACGAAATCGAACGTGCTGTCCTGGCTTTTCAGGATCAGCATCGCGGCAGCGGTCATCGGCGGCGTCGGCATGGTTGCCGGCACCCCGCTGACAAGCCTCGGCGCGATGACTTCAGGCGAGATTTCGACCCTGCACGCCGCACTGTTTTTCGCCACGGTCTGGATTGTTTCCAGCCTGCGCATCGCCCGGCTAAAGGCCCTCTGGCGGGTCGGCCTTAGGCTGACGGGTTTGCGCGGCGCCTCCGGCAACTTGCTGCCGAGAGGACCGAAGGCCCGCGCCGAGACGGGGGGTTCCGTGGGCGGCGCGGGCGCTTCGGGGGTATCCTGAAGCGACCCGCAACAAACCATTTTGGGGAATTGGTACGATGAAAACGAAATTTGCCGCTTCGGTGCTTTCCGCACTGCTTTACGCCCAGGGCCTGCTCGGCTTTGCCGGCCTTGCCACCGTGCTGCTCAGGGACCGCGCCCACGCTGGCGAGCTGACCATGGGCAGTGACATGCCGGTGGGTCCATCGCTTCTGCTGGTACGCTGAGCGCCAAGAGCGTCGGGGCCGGAGATGGAAAATCCGATGCCCGAAACCAGAGACTGCGTCAGTGCCCGGCAATCAGTCCGCGAATTGCCGCGGCGGATCGAACCGGTAGCCGGCGCCGCGTATGGTGGTGATGGTTTCGGTGTCGAGTTTGCGGCGCAGCCGCACGATGCGCGAATCGATCGAGCGATCGAAGGCATCGGCGTTTTCGGCAGGCGCCGCGGCGATGATGTCGTCGCGCGTCAAAACCTTGCGCGGACTGGCCAGGAACAGCCTGAGCAGCGCCACCTGACCGGGCGAAAGCTGTTCCTCCGTGCCGGAGCGATGCATGACCATCGCCGATCTCAGATCGACGGTCGCGTTCTCCAGCACGATCAGTTCCTGGGTGCCCCTGCCGCGGCGCGAAAGCAGGCCGCCGACACGGGCGGCCAGTTCACGGACATTGAGCGGGCTCTCGACGACGTCGGCCGCACCAAGCTCCAGCGCCAGCACCTTGTCGACAAGATCGGCCGGGCGGCAGATCAGGATGAAATCCGGTCCGCCCTCACCGCCTCCTCCTTGGCCGCCATAACGTCTGAGCAGGTCCCGCCCCTCCGCCTGGCTGAGGCTGTCGCCGACGACGACGACGTCGATGCCCTTTCCCGACAGCAGAGATTCGGCTTCCCAGGGCTGGCGTGCCTGATGCACGTCATGGCCGCGCCGTTCAAGATGGTCGGCGAGTTCGGTCGCGACCACTTCGGCTACCGAAACGAGCGCAATGACGGATCGTGCGGCCATGTTTTCCAACCGTTCCCTGGCAACCCCGATATGAGTGCTGGACATGATGTTTATACCCAATCTACTTTCCACTGAAAGTGGGAGCGAAAGCATCGTGCGGGCAAGAATTGTCATCGTCGAGGATGAGCCCGACCTGAGGGACGCTGTCGCCGAATACCTTGGCGCCGCCGGATATGACGTGGCCACCGCTGAAAGTGCGGCCGCCGCGCGCAGCCTCGTTGAAACGCAGTCGTTTCATCTTGCCATTCTCGACATCGCCATGCCCGGCGAGGACGGCCTCTCGCTTGGCCGCTGGCTGCGTTCGAAACTGCCGATCGGCATCATCTATGCGACCGCGGCCGGCACCGCGCTCGACCGCATTGTCGGGCTGGAACTCGGTGCCGACGACTACATCGTCAAGCCTTACGAATTGCGCGAAGTGCTGGCCAGGGTGCGCAGCGTGTTGCGCCGGGTTCCCCAGCCCAAAGAGCTGCAGGACAAGAGGGCCGGGGCGGATCGCCGTTCCGTTGCCTTCGGCCCCTTCCAGGCCGATCTCGACGGCAGGCTGGTCACCGGCGCCAATGGCGTGGTGATCGACATGGCCAAGAGCGAGTTCGACGTGCTGGAGATTTTCCTCACCCGCGCCAACCGGCTGCTGAGCCGCGCCGCTATCTCCGAGGCGATCGGTTTCACCGAAGATCCGGAATCGTCACGCGCGGTCGACATTCGCATCATGCGGCTGCGCAAAAAGATCGAGGCCGATCCCGCCAATCCGAAATTCCTGCGCACGGTGCGCGGCGAGGGCTATATCTTCTCGCTGCCGGCCGGCGACGGCAACTGAGCACCGGGCCAGAAGGATGTAGTTGCTCGCCGGCCGAATTGGCGCGACTCCGGAATGACAGCACAAGATGATCGCTGAAGCAGCAAGCACCGATATGCAAGGGTTCAGGCAGGGCGCGGCGATGGCGGCCGTGCGCGTCGTTCGCCGGCTGCGCGAGGCCGGCGACTGGCAGCGCGAGATGGACGGCATACTGGAAACGCTCTGCCGGGCCATGGATTGCCAGCGCGGCATCCTGTTTCGCTTGCGCGAACTGCCCGGCCAGGGCTTCGCCCAATCCGTCGCCGCCTACTGGATCGACCCTCTTTTCGGCGGCGAACTGGCATCACCGACCGTCATCATGCAATCGATCGTCAATTCCGACCCGCTGCTGGAGCGGCTTGCCGAGGACGAGAGGCAAGGCAAGATCTTCGCCGGTCATACGCGCGACCTCGAAGGCTTCCTGAGGACCGATTTCGAAAAGCAGAACATCAAATCGTTCCTCTCGGTCTCGGTCTTCGCGCACGGCCATCTCTGGGGCACGCTGGCGGTCAATGACTGCATCAACGAGCGTGCATGGACCGACGAGGAAGAGGCGACGCTGCACATCATCGCGCTGGCCATCGGCGACGCCATAGAGCGCTCGCCCTCCGACGCCCACGCCAGCGAGGTCATTCGCCGCACCATGCTGCAGGCCTCGCTCGACGCCATTGTCGTCATCGACGAGACCGGCTCGATCATCGAATTCAATCCGGCCGCCGAGAAGATGTTCGGCTTCCAGCGCAGCGACATCCTCGGCAAGGACCTGCTCGATACGATCGTGCCGATCTACTACCGCAAGGGCTATGCCTCAGGAGCCGAATACATGTCCGGCCGCGGCGCGCCGATGGTCGGCCAGCGGCTCGAGACGGTGACCCAGAATGCCGCCGGCGAAGTGTTCCCGATCGAGCTGACGGCCACCGAGATGCGGGTTGCCGACCGCCGCCTGATCTTCGGCTCCATCCGCGACCTGCGCGACAAATTGCGCGCCGAGGAGGAAATCGGCCGGCAACGCGAGAAGCTGCACCAGAACGAGAAGATGGCGGCCATGGGTTCGTTGCTGGCCGGTGTGTCGCACGAGCTCAACAACCCGCTGGCCGTGGTTGTGGCGCAATCGACGCTGCTGCACGAATTCGCCTCCGATCCGCAAACCAAGGTGCGCGCCGAAAAGGTCCGCGCGGCCGCAGAGCGCTGCGGCCGCATCGTCAAGAGCTTCCTGTCGATGGTCCGCCTCCATCCCGCGGCACAAGCCGAGACCGACCTCAACCAGGTGATCCGGGCGGCACTTGAAGTGACCGCCTATGGCGCGCGCTCAAGCGGCATCATCATCGACACCGATTTCGCCGCAGGCCCGCTGCTGGCCATGGCCGACGCCGACCATGTGACGCAGGTGGCGGCCAATTTCCTCATCAACAGCCAGCACGCTTTGGCTGGCATTGCCGGCGACCGGCTGATCAAGGTGCGGACGTTCCGCAGCGACCGGGATCATCCCTGCTTTTCGGTCGAGGACAATGGGCCCGGCGTGCCCGAAGCGATCCGCGGCCGCATCTTCGAATCCTATTTCACCACCAAGCCGGTCGGCGTCGGCACCGGCATCGGCCTGTCGATCTCGAAATCGATCATCGAGCGGCACAATGGCAATGTCTGGTTCGAGGAAGTGCTCCCGAGAGGCGCGCGTTTCGTCGTCCAGCTGCCGGCCATCGTGGCCGGCCTCGCCACCGCCGGCGACAACCAGCCGCGATCGAGCGGCCTGCGCCATGCCTTGATCATCGACGACGAGCCGGATGTCGCCGGCTCGCTCTCGGACATCCTCGAACTGATGGGCATCAAGTCGCGGATCGTGCCCGTCTGGGAATCGGGCGCCGCCACCTTGAGCGGCCACATGCCGCCGGACATCGTTTTTTCGGACCTGCGCATGCCCGGCGTCAGCGGCATATCGATCTATCGTGAGCTGCTCGCCGAAAAGCCCGATTTGGCGCGGCGTTTCGTGCTGGTCACCGGAGACCTGATCGGTGCCAAAGCCGAAATCGAAGCCTTGCCGGCGCACCAGCGACCGCAGATTCTGGAAAAGCCGTTCAGCACGCTGGATGTGCGCAGCGTGCTCTCCGCCATCGCCGAACAGGCGGCCTTGAAAGGATAAAAAAAGAGGCTCCCGGGGGCGGGAGCCAAAAGGAGCGCACTGGAGGGCGCTCGGGGAGGTCAGAGCATGGTCCACAAAACGGGAACGGTTTTCGGGATCATGCTTCGACGGAAATCAGAAAATATTCGGCGTGCCGGTCAACGGCGCGGCATTGGCGATCATGCGGATCGCCCGGCTTTTGTGTGTTCCGGACTGTTCGGCGATGGCGCGCAGGCAATCCATGCTCTCGGCACCCCAGGCCTGGCCCTTGCAGGCGAAGTCGGTCAACGGCACCGGCAGACGCGCGGTCCTGGTCGTCGTCTGCGCGCCGTCGATGAGATTGGCCGGCGGATTCAACGAAGCGAAGGCCGGCCCGATTGTCGGCGTGAACGCCATGCCGACGAAGGCGCAAGCAGCCAGCACCATGAACATCGCCATGGGGTGGTCGCTGGCCCGCTGGCGCAGCGCCAGTTTCGGACGGCGGTCATTGCGCTCTGGAGCCTGAAGGCGGCTCTCGCCGCGGATCGTCTGGATTTTCGCATGCATTACCTTCCCCTTCGCTGAGTTTCTTTTGGCGGTGAAATGAACTTATCCGCGCTCTGTAACGGTGATGGGGTGGCGAAGGATTGGCACTGTAACGAATTCGAAACAGCATTTCGGGCGAAGCCGGGCAAAATCGGGTATGGCTTCGCCGGCGCCAGGGCTCGAGACGCAACTTGACCGATCTTGCCAAACAGTTTTTCGAAAAGATCAGGCTCAGCCCGGAGCCTGAAGCTCGGCGATGATTTTTTGCGCGGCGATGCGCCCGGCAATGATGGCGCCCTCGACATACCCCGGAAACGATGGCGAGAGTTCTGAAGAGGCGAGATACACCGGCGGTGCGCCGGCAAGGATCGTTCGCTCGGCGTCTGTCGCTGTAACATCGACAATAAGATCGCTGTACGCGCCGCCGCTCCAGCGATCTCCTGTCCAGTCACGCAAACTGAAATCGATGACGTCACCGGCATCCGGACCAAGGGCTGCCTCCAGCCGGCCGGTCACCTCCGCACGCAGTTCCGCCTCGCCGAGGTCGCGCCAACGCAGCGCGAGCGAGCCGCCGACGAACACGACGAGCGCCGCATGCTCCGCATCCTTGCCGGCGTCGCAGGCAAACAGCCCCGGCGGCTCGAGCCACATCACCATGCCGCTCAAATCCCGCGCCCGCCAAAACGGTTTGGCATAGCGCACCAGGATCTTGATAGCCGCGCCGCTTTCCCAGGCGCCGAGTGCCCGCCCCAGTCCGGCCGGCAAAGCGGGGGCAAAGGCGAGCTCCGTCACCGTCGCCGGCGGGACGGCAACCAGAACCGTGCGCGCCTCGACGGTATCCCCGGCCGAAACGACAAGAACACCTGGCGAACTGTGCTCGATGCGCGTGACCGGCTCGCTTAGCCGCAACCGATCGCCAAGGTCGCGGGCCAGATCGTCGGCCAGCGAATGCATGGTTTCGCGCACGAAATATTGCAGTTCCGTCACCTCGTTGGTGACCCGCCGGTCATTGTCGATCAAATACCAGAGAGGAATCTGGTCCAGCGCCATGCACCAGAGACCTTCGATCATCGAACGGAAAGCCATCCTTGCATCGGCGGAATCGTGCTGGCAGGCAAGCCAGTCGGCGACGGTCAGTCCGGCAATCGAGGCATCGTCCGGATCGATCCCGTTCATGCGCTCGCGGATCGCCATCGCGGCATGATAGGTCCGCTCTGCTCGTTGTGCGGACATCGTCGGCTGGGTGATGAAGTCGCCATCGACATGGGTTTCAACCAGCGTCTTGCCGCGCGCCTCGACCATGGCCATCAATTCCGGCATGTCCTCGCACAGGAACTGGCCGCCACTATCGATGCGTTCGCCAAGTCCGTTCAGTCGGGACTCGACGCGTCCGCCGACACGGTCGCGTGCTTCGAGCAGGATGAAATCGATGCCGGCCTTCTTCATCTCAAGCGCCGCCGACAGGCCGGTGAAACCCGCACCGACGATGACGACATCGGTTCGCTCGAATTCGCCGCCCTCATGCGTGAAGGTCTTCAGCATTGCCGGCTATCCACCCAATCGTATCCGGCTTCCACCGACGAACTATGTCCTTGTCGACATATGCCGCAGGCTGTCTCTAACCTATCGTTTTCTCGAGCATATTGAGCCAGTTGCGATAGGCGATTTTTTCGATCAGCGCGCGGCCGAAACCGCGTGCCGCCAATGCATCGATCAGCTTCGGCAGGCCGGCGACATCGCCGATGACGGCCGGGATCATGGCGCCGTCGAAATCGGAGCCAAGACCAACGCCATCCTCACCCAGCGCCTGCAGCAGCGAATCGATATGGCGCACCATGATATCGAGGCTGGTGTCGGCATTCATGCGACCGTCCTCGCGCAGGAAGCCGGTTGCGAAGTTCAGCCCGACCATGCCGCCGGTTTCGCGGATCGCGCCGAGCTGCCAGTCGGTCAAGTTACGCGAATGGCCGCAGATCGCGTGCACGTTGGAATGGGTCGCCACCAGCGGCGCATCGCTGAGTGCGGCGACATCGCGAAAGCCCTTCTCGTTGAGATGCGACAGGTCGATCATGATCTTCAACTGGTTGCAGGCCTTGACCAGCGCCTTGCCGGCATCGGTCAGGCCAGGGCCGGTGTCGGGCGAAGACGGGAAGCGGAACGGCACGCCGTGGCCAAAGGCGTTCGGACGGCTCCAGACGATGCCGAGCGAGCGCAGGCCGGCTTCATGCAGCACGTCGAGCATGGTGAGCTCGGGATCGATCGCCTCGACCCCTTCGATGTGGAACACCGCGGCGATCGACCCTTGCGCCATGGCATTGCGCACATCGCCGGCGCTGCGGCAGACGGTGAGCGCTCCGGCCCGTTCCAGCCTGAACAGGATCGAGGCCATCGCGATGGTCGAGGTCAGCGCCTCATCGCGCGGAACCTCGGGCGGCAGCGGTTCTGCGGCGCCCGGCGCCAGGGGCACGGCGCCGCGCCTGGATTTCTCGACAGGCGGCGGAAAGATGGCGAACATGCCCCCGGCGAAGCCGCCGGCTTTCGCGCGTGGCAGGTCGATATGGCCGCCCGATTTCCCCTCGATGAACAGTTTTTCGACGTCCGTGTCTTTCGACTGATGGAGTCTGAGCAACGTATCGTTGTGGCCGTCGAAGACGGGAACGCGATCGGTTTCGGTCATTGGGGGATCATTCGGTTCGTTTGTCGGCGCGGCTAAGATATATCCTATCTACTTAGGCAGGATGCGCCACCCGCGCAAATGCCAAAGCCGCCCCGGTGGGATGGCAGCCGCTTGCCGCGCCGTTTCCAAGCAACGAATCCCTACCGCTTCAGCACGTCGGCCCATTCCTGATGGCGGCGGAACTGGGCGTTGGCGAACGGGCAGAGCGGGATGATCTTCTTGCCCGCCGCACGCGCATCCTCGACGGCGCGGGTGACGAGCCGAAGCCCGGCACCCTGGCCGCGAAAGACGTCCGGCACTTCGGTGTGGTCGATGATGATCTGGTGCTCACCGATCTTGGTGAAAGTCATCTCGGCCTCGGCGCCATCGGGTCCACGCAGGACATAGCGGCCCTTGGAACCGCGATCCTCAAGTTCGATCTCAGGCAGTTGGTCAGGCATTGCTATGCTCCTTGGGCAGTATCGGCAAAGAACCGCCGTGCCGCCTCGATTTCGTTTGGCCGCACCTCGTGCCCGCCATCGTGCCATTCCACTGTGACATCGGCGCCGTCGGCACGCAAATAGGCCTCGAGCCGCGTGGTCAGGTTCGGTGGACAGATCGGATCGCGCTTGCCGGCGGTCACCAGGATATGGCGGCCGGCGAGGCTGCCCTTGACCTCAGGTTCGAACGGGATCAGCGGATGCATCAGCACCGACGCGTCGAACAGCGCTGGAACCGCGAACACCACCGAGGCCAGGACATTGGCGCCGTTGGAATAGCCGAGACCGAGCACGGCCGATGGCTTCGCTGCTTCAACATGGGCCTTGACGAAGCCCGCCATCTTGGTCGTCGCCCGCGCCAGGTCGTCCATATCGTAGATGCCCTCGGCGGCGCGGCGAAAGAAGCGCGCGGCACCTTGTTCCGACACATCACCGCGCGGCGAGACGATGGTTGCCTGGGGCGCGAGATCGCGCCCCAGCGACAGAAGCTGATTCTCATCGCCTCCCGTGCCATGGAAGACGAACAGCAATGGACCGCCCGGCGAACCGGGCAGCACCTTGTGGATGTAAGCGTCCTTGCTCATGGCCTCAGCCTTCCAACTTCTGCAGATGCTGTTCGAGATAGGGCCGCAGGTGCTGGTGCTGCGTCGGCAGCTTCAGCGCCTCGCCCAGATGAGCGGTATCCTCGTCGCGATCGAAACCCGGCTCGTTGGTGGCGACTTCGAACAGCACGCCACCCGGTGTGCGGAAATAGATCGCCCAGAAGTAGTCGCGGTCGATCACCGGCGTCACCCCATAGCCGGTGTCCATCAACGCCTTGCGTACTTCCAGCTGCCTGGCGCGGTTCTCGACCGCGAAGGCGACGTGATGGACGGAGCCGGCGCCGAGATCGGCGAAGGCAGTGCTCGGCAGCGATTCGATGTCGATGACATCGGCGCCATTGCCGTTCTTCACCGCCAGCCGCCTGAGATTGCCGGACTTGTCGACTTCCTCATAGCCCATGAACTTCAGCAGCTCTTCCGTGGCGCCGCCATCCTTCAGCCTGAGCGACACGGAATGAAAGCCTCGGATCGCCTCATCCGTGGGAACGCCGCCTTTCGCCCAGGGTGCTCTGCTGTCGCTCTTGCACTCGACCAGCGCGAAGCCGTCACCATCCGGTCCGGCAAAAGCCAGGCGCTTCTCACCGAAGGTTTCTTCGCGCGAGAGGCCGGTGACGCCCTCATCGGCAAAGCGTTTTTCCCAATAGCCAAGCGTGCCTTCCGGCACCGAGTAGACGGTGGTTCCGACTTCCCCGACCCCATGCCGGCCCTTGCCGATGTCGGGGAAGTGGAAATAGGTCATCACCGAACCCGGCGTACCGGCCTCGTCACCGTAATAAAGGTGATAAACATCGGGCGCGTCGAAATTGACGGTCTTCTTGACCGGCGCTGACCGAGTTTCCTGGTGAAGAAATCGTTGTTCTGGCGGGCATCCCTGGCCATCGACGTGACGTGATGCAGGCCCTTGATCTGGTCGAGCTTGCTCCTTCCCTTGGTACATGTGCGGCCCTCGCCGCTGTCCACGCCAATATGAGGATCAGGGCAGTTTCCGCAAAGGCGGCAAACACAGAATGGACTGTGTCATAAAAGTGAACGATGGAACAAGGTTCGTTCACCAATTGTTTCGCAGGTCAGACTTGCGCCATGGCCAGAATTCGGTTCCATAAACGGCGTTCGACATCCCGGGACAAAGGTATCGTGAGTGAGTGGAAAAGCCAGGCGGCCTAACATTCTCCTGATCACATGCGACCAGTGGCGCGGCGATTGTCTGTCCGCCGCCGGTCATCCGGTCGTGCAGACGCCGCATGCCGACGCTTTGGCCGCGGAGGGTGTGCTGTTCAACCGGCATTATGGCGGCGCGGCGCCCTGCTCGCCCGCCCGCGCCTGCCTCTACACCGGCCTCTACCAGATGAACAACCGCGTCTGCCGCAATGGCACGCCGCTCGACGCTCGCCACGGCAACATTGCGCTTTCGGCTCGCGCCCTGGGCTATGATCCGACGCTGTTCGGCTACACCGATGTGTCGCTCGATCCGCGCCTGCTGGCGCCGGGCGATCCGCGGCTGCAAAGCTATGAAGGCGTGCTGCCGGGCTTTACGGTGCGCCAGTTGCTGCCCGAGCATCAGAAGCAATGGCTATCCTGGCTGGAGCTGCAAGGTGTCGACGCCAGCGCCGGATCCCCCGACATCCATCGCCCGGTGGCCGACGGCGCGGTCGGGACCACCGTCAGCAACGCGCCGCCCGTCTACTCCGGGCAACAAACCCCGGCGGCCTTCCTGACCGGCGAATTCGCGCGTTGGCTTGGCGAACAGGAGCACGCCGCGCCGTGGTTCGCGCATGTTTCCTTCATCAGCCCGCACCCGCCCTTCATAGTGCCGGAGCCCTACAACACAATGTACGATCCGGCTGACGGCCCGGCCTTCCGGCGCGCGGCAAGCTGGCAGGAGGAGGCGGAAAACCATCCCTATCTAGCCTATGATCTCGGCCGGCAGAAACAGATGAAATTTCGCCCCGACGCCAGCGGCAAGGTGCGCGACTGGAGCGAAGACGATTTTCGCGTCCTCCGCGCGATCTATTACGGCATGATTTCCGAGGTCGACGCCCAGCTCGGCCGCATCTGGCAAGCGGTCAAGGCGGCCGGCGCGTGGGACGACACCATCATCGTGCTGACCTCGGACCATGCCGAGATGATGGGCGACCATTTCATGCTGGGCAAGGGCGGCTATTTCGACGGCAGCTACCACATTCCGCTGATCATCCGCGATCCGCGCCACGGCAAGGCGGCCGGCGGCAAGGTAGACAGCTTCACCGAAGCGGTCGACATTTTGCCGACGTTTCTCGACCTGCTCGGCGAAGAGCCCGCGCCGCATCTCGACGGCAGGTCGCTGAAGCCGTTCCTGAGCGGAGAGGCCCCGGCGGCGTGGCGCGATGCCGCGCATTGGGAGTTCGATTTCCGCTCGGTTGCCGCGGGCGAGGCCGAACGCCATTTCGGCATCGCCTCACGCCAATGCAATCTCGCCGTTATCCGCACGGAGCGTTTCAAATATGTGCATTTCGGCGGCAACCTGCCGCCGCTGCTGTTCGATCTGGAAAATGACCCGGACGAATTGGACAATCTCGCGGCCGACCCCAGCCATCTCGCCGTGCGTCTGGAATTCGCCGAACGGCTGCTCGCCTGGCGAGCCGAACATCTCGACCAATCGCTGGCACTGGCCGAATTGACCGAGAACGGCCTCGTCGGCCATGCCGCTGGCCTGCCTCCACGCCACACATGAACACAGGCCCGCATCGTTGCCGGCGCGGGCCTGTATCCGACTGGGTGGAAACTACCTGACGATCATGCGCTGCTGATCGCGCTTCTCGGCATAGCTGCCCTTGTCATAGGCGGTTTGTGCCTCGAGCTGTTCCTTGGTGAAGGTCGTGTACAGGTATTTGTTGCCCGCCTTGTCGGTCATGAATTTGAGATTATCCATGCCGACCGCGACTTCCTTCTCGCCAATGCCGAGGAAGCCACCGACATCGACGATCACCGCATCGGCCTTCTTGTCGGGCGCAAGCACGACATCGCCGATCTCGCCGACCTTGGCGTCGTTGGCGCCATAGACAGTCGTGCCCTTGAGGTCATCGGCGCGAATCTCACCAACCGGCATCTCGGTCAGCGTCGACTTGTCGATGGCTGCGGTCTTTGTCTGGTCCGGAGCCGAGGCATCGGGGGTCGTGGGCGCCGGAGCCTGTGCCGTCTTGTCGGACGGAGCGACGGCAGGGGCTGCGGCGGGCGCGACTGCTGCCGGCGCATTCGAAGCCGTCGTTGCCGGCGCAGGGTCATAGGCCTTGCGGTTGAAATCCGGCTGCGCCTGCAATTCTTCCTTGGTGGTCTGGGCGACCAGCCAGCGGTCGCCATTCTTCTCGGCCCACTGCGCCTTCGAGAAGTCATAGGTGACGTTCTTGGCGCCAAGGCCTAGGAAACCGCCGACGCCGATGACCAAGTACTGCGCCTTGCCATCCTTGGTCAGCACAATGTCGTTGACGTCGCCGATGTTCTGGGCGTCATCGCCGGTGCCGTTGTAGACGTTTTCCCCGATGATGTTGGTGGCGAGATTGCCGTCGGCGCGCTTGACTGGTTCTGCCGAAGCGGCGTTCATGTCGACAGGCTTTTGCGCTGTGTCCGTCGTCGCGGGTGCTGCCGGCGCTGTTGCGTCGGTCGATGCCGCAGGTGCTGGGGTCGGGCTGTAAGGCTTTTTATCGAATTCTGCCTGCGCCGTCAGTTCGTCCTTGGTCGTCTGGGCCACCAACCAGCGGTCGCCATTCTTTTCGGCCCACTGCAGTTTGCCGTAGTCGAAAGCAACGCTTTTGGCGCCGACACCCAGAAAACCGCCGACGTCGATGACAACGGATTTCGCCTGCCCATCCTTGTCGAACACGACGTCGCTGACCTTGCCGATGTTTTCGGCATCGTCGCCGGTGCCGTTGTAGACGGACTCACCGATGATGTTGGTGACGATGCTGCCCTCTGCGCGTGGCACAGGAGCGGCGGCGGGCTCCTGGACGGCGGGCGTGGCAGGCGCCGTATTTGTTGCGTTCTGCGCATAGGCGCCGGTCGCGACAAAGGTTGCGAGCGCCGTCGTGGCTAAAAGATTGCGGATCATGGTAGTCTCTCCTCGTGCCTGATCTCATGCGCCGCGTCTTCCTTGGGGAACGCGGCATCTACAGGTTCACAACGTCGTGACCGGGTCAGTTGTTCCGACAAAGCGCTGCGGTCCGGGAACGAAACCACGGAAATTATTGAGCCGCTGGGGTAGTCACCCCGTGGCAAGAGGAACCTTTCTGTCGACGCCGCGTTTCAGCCGTTGGCTGGGTATATCCCGGCCGCCTTTAGGCTGACCTGGTGGAGCGGGGCATGAGATTTGCAGCGGTGCTGAACCGGGACGGCGGCACTTTGCGCACCACCGACCTCGCTGCTTTCTCCGACAGGATGCATCAGACGTTGGAAACGGCAGGCCACTCGCTCAGCATCGAAATTGTCGCCGGCAAGGATGTGGTGGAGACGCTGGACAACGCCGCTTCGCGTCGCTCGGTCGACATCGTGCTGGCGGCTGGCGGCGACGGGACCATTTCCGCCGCGGCCGCCCGACTGATGGGCACGAAGAAGGCGCTTGCCATATTGCCAGCCGGCACCATGAACCTGTTCGCACGCGGGTTGGGCATTCCGCAGTCGCTCGACGGGGCGCTGAAATCCTTCGCCGACGGCGAAATCATTGCTGTCGATGTGGCGACGGCCAATGGCCAACCTTTCGTGCACCAGTTCTCGATCGGCATGCACGCGAAGATGGTGCAACTGCGCCAGAAGATGGAGTTCGGTTCGCGGTTGGGAAAGATCCGCGCCTCGGCCAAGGCGGCTTGGGCAACGATCAACAATCCACCTGCGATGAATGTGACGCTCAGCATCGGCGATGCCGAAATGGCGGCACGCATCACCGGCATCGGCATCACCAACAACTTATTCGGCGAAGGCCATCTGCCTTATGCCGACAATCCTGCGGGCGGCGTGCTCGGTGTCTATGTCACGGTGGCGAAGCAGCGCGCCGAACTGGTCAAGTTCTTCTTCAACATGGCGCGCGGCAAATGGCGCGACAACGAACATGTCGAAATCCACCAGACAAACAGAACGGTGCTGAAAATCCATTCGGGCAGCCGCAAATTTCGCGCCGTCATGGACGGCGAACTGGTCAGGCTTGACCGTGAAACGGTAATCGAGATCCAGCCTGGCGCACTGAATGTATTGGTTCCGGCGAGCGCGGCCCAGTCGAGAGCCGCCTGATGAGGTGCGACGCAACGGACAGGCCGGCTTTACCCGGCAGGAGCCTGCTCGGTGGTGTTGGGCGGTGTGGGCACATGCTGTTCATCGCTGTTAGGCGCCTTGATCAACACACCATAGATCTCGGCAATGCCCCATGCAGCAAACACCAGAAGCAGTGCGGCGATCAGGATCCGAAATCCATGCCAGCCCCATCGCCCCTGCCGCGCCTTGTTTTCTGGAATGATCTTGGCCATGCTCGATCCCTGTCTCATTCGGCACCAACTGGCGCGCCCGGCAAATCATGGTCGGGTAACGGTTCCTCGCTAGGATGGTTCCGGAAAAGCGTGCTGGCCTTGCACCAGCGCAAGCATGCGGCGACGAAGACCGGGACGAGGCAATTGGGGTGATTGGCAAGACGCAAACAGCACCCGATCTGCCGGCCGAAGTTGCGCTAGCAGTCATGGATGTCGACCGGCTGGCCGTGCTGCACGGATTGGAGATGCTGGATACGGCGGCCGACCCCGATTTCGACCGCGTCAGCAGCCTTGCCGCAGCGGTGATGCAGGTGCCGATGGCCCTGGTCACACTCGTCGACCTTGAACGGCATTGGTTCAAATCCTGCTTCGGCCTGGACGAGACCGAAACCGCGACCAACGTCTCCTTCTGCGCCCATGCGATTGCCGCCGGCGACGAGCCGATGGTGGTCGTGGATGCAACGGCGGACCCCCGTTTCAAGACCAACCCGCTGGTCACCGGAAAGCACCATGTCCGCTTCTATGCCGGCGCGCCGATGATCGTGGCAGGTGCCCGCATCGGCACGCTGTGCGTGCTCGACCGCGAGCCGCATGGTTTTCCATCCCGAGCCGAGCTCGACCAGTTGAAGGCGCTCGCCGGCCTCGCCGCCAGCCTGTTCACCCTAAAGGACGCAACCCGCAGCGGCGCGATCGCCGAGGCCGCACTTGCGCGCGAGGAAAAACGACGCGCCATCGCACTCGATGCGGCCTCGCTCGCCAGCTGGGCATGGGATATCCGCACCGATGTCATCGAATGCGACACATTGATGTCGGAGCTGTTCAACCTGCCGCGCTCCAACCGGCTGCGCGCACGCGACATCCTCACCGCCATCGATCCGCGCGACGTCTACCAGACCGAAACCCGCTTTCGCGACGCCTTGACCGGCAGCGACGACTATTTCGGCGAATACCGGGTGAAGGGCTTTCACCCGCCGCGCTGGCTCGCCACGCGCGGCCGTGTCATCGAGCGTGACGGCGACGGCAAGCCGACATTGATCTTCGGCGTCAATTACGACATCTCCGAGCGCAAGCTCGGCGACGAACGGCAACGGCTGCTGCTGCGTGAACTCAACCATCGCGTCAAGAACACTCTGGCGACCGTCCAGGCGCTGGCAACCCAGACCGTGCGCCATGCCCGCCAGCCAAGCCAGTTCCTCGAGGCCTTCGGCGCCAGGCTTCAGGCCTTGGGCATCGCCCACAATCTGTTGTCGGACCGCGAGTGGCGTGGCATCGGCATCAGTGAACTCGTCCAGATCGAGGTCAGACCTTTCGAAACGGCCGAGCAGCCGCGCATGACGATCTCCGGCGACGACCTGCTGCTGTCGCCCGACCAGGCCGTCGGGCTTGGCCTGATCCTGCATGAACTCGCCAGCAACGCGCTGAAATATGGCTCGCTGTCGGTGCCGTCAGGCAGGGTCGACCTCGGCTGGAGGACGCAAGGCAGGAAGGATGCCCGGCGTCTTGTGCTGACCTGGCGCGAAAGCGGCGGGCCGCAAGTCGCTCCGCCGGATCGGCAAGGCTTCGGCTCTATCCTCATTCGCCGCAGCCTGGCCAAGGTCATTTCCAGCGAAGTGACCCATGAATTCCGGCCGGAAGGCGTGTTTGCCGAAATATCGATGCCCCTGGAAGAGCTGTCGAAGTGATCTCCCAACAGCTCTATGTCCGCTCGCTCTCATCCGGATCGTCGGATTTCACATTCTCGCGGTAGATGGCGTAGGCCGCGAGCGCCACGGCCGGCCCCAGAATGGCGCCGAGACCGCCTTTTCCCTTGAGCAGGCTCGGCAGCACGGCGAGTGCGGCGGTGACGCCGATCGCCTTCATGTCGGCATTGCGGCGCTGCGCCCGGCGCCGGGCGCGCGAACCTGCGGATATCCGGTAGATCAGCAGGATAAGTCCGGCGAGCACCAGGAAACCGGCGCCAAACCCGAGCGCGGCGGCAAGCGAGCCGTAGCGCATCGCCGTCCAGATATAGGCGGCCCCGACCAGAAAGCCGAGACCGCAAAGCGCAGCGGCCATGGCGATCACATAGACGATTGCCGCCGTGCGCGCCCGATGAACGGCCGCCACGGTTTCCCCCGAGGCGAGGCCCGAGATCAGGGTTGCCAACATTCCCATCTGTAGCGCGACTAGCGACGCGCGATGAGCGCGAAAAGGAAGCCGACGCCAGCGGCGATTGCCAGTGACGTCACCGGCTTTTCACGCACGCTTGCCATCATCTGCGCTTCGATGTCCTTGGCATTGCTGCGCAAGCTGTCAAAGGCTGCTTCGCCCTGCGCGCGCAACTGCTCGACCCCTTCTGTCGCTGCACGGCGCGCGGTGCCATAGCCATGCTCGCCGGTCTTGGCCAGTTGTTTGGTGAGCTTGTCGATGTCGGCCTTCAACTGCCTGATGTCGGCTTCCAGGTCCGCATTTGCACGGGCGTCGGTTGCGGTCTTTCCTGCGGCAGTGGCCATGGCTTAACTCCTTGTGATTGCTCGGTTTCAAACGCGCTGCGCGCCTCATGGTTCCGGCACTGCGGACAAAGTAGCCGAAAACGCATCGGCGCGCACCCGATCCGCCGGCTTCGCAAAAAGACGCTTCCTCAGATTAGTGGCCGGCGCGCCTCGCCCAGTCCTTCCCAGCCGGCGAGCCGCTTGAGCCCTTCATTGTCGGAGACCGCGCAGCCGCCGTCGCGCCAGACGATCAGCTTGCGATCCATCAGCTTGCGGATCGTCTTGTTGGTGTGAACCAGCGACAGGCCGAGCGTATCGGCAATGTGCTGCTGCGTGATCGGTATCTGGACGGATTGGCTGCCATTCAGTCCGACGACCTTGGCCCGGCTGCCGATGAAGGCGATGAGATAGGCGGCGCGCTCGATCGCACTGCGGCGCCCGAGGCTGAGCAGATTCTCGTCCAGCATCCGCTCCTCGCGCGATGCGATCCAAGTGATGTCGTAGGCCAGCCCGGGATGATTGCGGTACAGCTCGTGCAGATATTCGCGCTCGAAAACACACAGCAGCATCGGTGAGAGTGCCTCGACGGAATGCTGCATCTCGCCCATCACACTGCCTTGCAGGCCGATCAGATCGCCGGGCATGAGATAATTGAGGATCTGGCGACGGCCATCCCGCAGCAGCTTGTAGCGAAACGCCCAGCCGGAGAGCACGGTGTAGAGATGGGCGCTATGGCTTCCCTCCACCAGCACCGTGTCGCCCTTGTCGACCGCGAGTTCGCCCTTCTTGAATTTGCTGATGAAGGCCAGCTCCTGTTTTTCGAAGTCGCGGAAAACCGGCAACGGCCGCAATGGGCAGTTCTCGCAGGGATATTGGCGGCTGGAGAAAGCGTTATTGTTCTGGACTGACATTTCGCCCCCTTCGAAAGCCCGCTCGACCCCCTTCGAAAGCCGCTCTTGGAGAGCCGCGTTTCAACGCGTTGCAAGGATTGAGGTTCCGCCCGCTGGCCACATGTCTTTTTTAAATGACAGCAAGCCAATTAGCGATCATGACTCCGGCGTTTCAAGGAGTCTTTGCCTGTGCCCACATTGCTTGACGGATTGCGGATTCTCGTTTTGGAGGACGAATTTCTCATCGCCATGGATGTCGAGCAACTTTGCCGCGATCATGGCGCCGATGAGGTGGTGATCGCCCGTGACCTGACCGAGGTCGATGGCCGGGAAGTCGCCACGCGATTCGATGCAGCCATTGTCGACTTGATGCTGGGCGGCGCCTCGACGATCGATTTCGCTTCCGGGCTGCGCGCGGCAGGCATACCTTTCGTGTTTGCGTCCGGCTATTCGGATGCCGATGAAATCAAGGCATCGTTTCCGGGCGTCAGGCTGGTTGGCAAACCCTACTCAGGCGAAGACCTGGTGCAAGCGGTCGCGGCGGCCTGCGGACGCGCTTGAGACGCGATCGCGGTCAGCTCGCCGGCGAACTCGTTACCTGGGCCGAAATCGCGTCCGGACCATACTCGTCCTCACCTGATATTTTCAGGATCTCCTGCAAGCGGGTACGGGCTCGGCTGACGCGGCTCTTGATCGTCCCCACCGCGCAGCCGCAGATCTCCGCGGCCTCCTCGTAGGAGAAACCAGATGCGCCGATGAGGATGATGGCTTCGCGTTGGTCCTCCGGCAACTGCTCCAGCGCCCCGCGAAAGTCCTTCAGGTCGAGTTGACCGTGCTGGGCCGGATGAACGGCAAGCCTGGCCGTCATGATACCGTCGCTGTCCTGCACTTCGCGCCCGCGCTTGCGCATTTGCGAATAGAACTCGTTGCGCAGGATGGTGAAAAGCCAGGCCTTGAGATTGGTGCCGGGCTGGAAGCTCTCATGCTTGTCCCAAGCCTTGACGAGTGTTTCCTGGACGAGGTCGTCGGCTTTATCGGCATTTTGCGTCAGCGACACGGCAAACGCGCGCAGACTTGGGATTGCCCCAAGCAGATCAGTCTTGAAGCCTTGTGAGACCGCGGCCATGCCTCAGTCCTTCTTCTGTGCGGGTTCAGCCTGTTCCAGTTGGCTAAGCAACTGGGAAAAGCGATCCGGCACATCGTCGGAGACCAGCGCGTCGTAATATTGTTTGAGTTTGCGTCCGATTTCGGAGTTCGGCCCAAGAGCGTCACCAGAACCGTTCCGGCGCCTGCTCTCGGCGCCAGTCAGAATATCTTTCGTCATATCCTTCATTTTGCCCTTGTATTCCCAGCGCTCAAGCCGCTCTTACCGTACTCAACACAACGCAAGCGGCGCCCTCGTCTGGTTGCCCATCCCCACCACAAACGCCACTCCCCGGCTTTTGTTCCGTCGAGGTGGAACTTTTTCAAAAAATCCGCGTTATCACGGCTTGCAGTCAGCTTGACCTGCTACGCAATCGCGTCATTCTGAGGGAGACGTCTTACCATGAGCTTATCCGCCACCATCGCACCACATCTGCCCTTCCTGCGCCGCTTCTCGCGGGCTGTTTCCGGGTCGCAAGAGAGTGGTGACGCGCTGGTCGCTGCGATGCTTGAAGCCATCATCGCCGATATCGAGATATTTCCCGAAGCATCGAGCGACCGCATCGCGCTGTACAAGGTTTTCGCCAAGCTTTTCACATCGGTCGCCATCCGCGTTCCACAGGAACAGGCGCAATCGGCGTGGGAACAGCGCACCGCCGCCAATCTGAATGCGATCGCGCCGCGGCCCCGTCAGGCCTTCCTGCTCGTGGCGGTCGAAGGCTTCAGCGAGGAGGAAGCGGCTGAGATCCTTGACGTCGGTGATCAGGAGTTTTCAGAGTTGCTTGCCCAGGCGAGCAACGAGATATCCCGTCAGGTGGCAACCGACGTTCTGATCATCGAGGATGAACCGCTGATCGCCATGGATATCGAAGAAATGGTCGAGAGCCTCGGGCACCGCGTCGTTGGAACGGCGCGCACCCATGCCGAGGCAGTGATGATGTTCGGCAAGACGCGACCGAAGATGGTGCTGGCCGACATCCAGCTTGCCGACGGCAGTTCCGGCATCGAGGCCGTGAACGAAATCCTGTCATCGACGTCGGTGCCGGTCATCTTCATCACCGCCTTCCCCGAACGCCTGTTGACTGGTGAACGACCGGAACCGGCCTTCCTGGTCACCAAGCCGTTCAATCCCGACATGGTCAAGGCGCTGATCAGCCAGGCACTGTTCTTTGACCGGCAGGCGAAAGCCGCCGCATAGTCGGGAATTGGGAGTGGAGGAATTGACGAACCCAAGGCGATAGCCTCGCTCCCGAATCTCTCCAGATGATCAATTCGTCACTTCGTGCCGCCTGATGCACCCGGGCGGCGAGGTGAATTCCTGCGGTTCCGCTCGAACGATTTGCAAGCACGGTCTTTTTCGGCAAAGGGTGGGAACAAACCGCAACCACCCACGTTTTCATCGCACCATTCGAAGGAGATGGATCATGCTTTACTGGGCGCTCGTATTTCTCGTCGTTGCCATCATCGCCGGCGCGCTTGGTTTCGGCGGCATCGCCGGTACCTCCGCCGGCATAGCGCAGATATTGTTTTTCATCTTCCTCGCCTTCCTGGTCATTTCGCTTCTTGCGGGCCTGTTCAAACGGGCTTCGTAAGGACGGACGGCCGAACACTGGAAGCCGCACCCCTCAAACGGTTTCCAGCCACCGCCGGGCGGTGTCCCTCAAAGGACGCCGTCCGGCGGACCGTTTTTGGCGGCGGGTTTTCCGGAAACCTGTTTGGAACCCATTCAACGATGAGCCGTTCAGCCTGAATTGGGTGGACAGATTGGCCGATGGGTTCCAGGACCGGAAACAGGAAAGACGCCGTGCAAAGCGATGAAGTCATCGCCCTCCATCCCGCCGACAGCGGCATGCAGCTCGGCCGTGCTCTTCTTCACGCGTTGCACAATGCCGGCATTTCCGTTCTCTACCAGGATCGCGAGATGAAAACCGTATGGGCGCGCAACATGCGTGCGCCCTGGGTTTCGGACACCGCCGACAGCATCGGCATCCTGCCGGAGGCGCAGGCCGACCGCATCGGCGCGGCCAAGCGCGACGTCATTGCATCCGGCAACCCCCAACGTCTCGAGATCAGCGTTCCCGTCGAGGATGGCAGCCGCTGGTTCGAAGTGTGGATCGATGCCGATCACGGCGATGGTGGCACCGTGCAAGGCGTCGTCACCACGATGGTCGAGACGACGGAGCAGAAGCGCCGCGAGCAGACCCTGACGACGCTGTTGCGAGAGGTGAGCCATCGCTCGAAAAACCTGCTGGCGATCATCCAGAGCATAGCCACCCAGACCGGCCGCTACTCCGACAGCATCGGCGATTTCCTGACACGCTTTCGCGGCCGGCTGCAATCGCTGGCCTCGTCCCAGGATCTCGTGACCTCTTCCAACTGGCGGGGTGCAGCACTTCGCGAACTCGTGTCGGGCCAGGTTGGCCGCTATGGCGGCGATCCGGTTCGCAGCCTGAGGTTTCAGGGGGCAAACCCCTATCTCAATCCCAACGCTGCCTTGCATATCGGCCTTGCGATGCATGAACTCGCCGTCAATTCGGTGAGCTACGGCGCCCTGTCGCGGCCCGGCGGGTACGTCAATGTTACAGCCAACCTGACCGCCGACGACACGGGAACCTCCCTGTCCCTGACATGGGCGGAGGCAATCGGCGCCAGTGATGTCAGGCGTAGCGAGAAGCGCTTCGGCAGCGTCGCACTCGAACGGGTCGTGCCGGCGTCACTGAACGGAACGGCGACGCTCGAAATCGCGGCTGGCCGCCTTGAATACCGCCTTGTCGTTCCGCACGGCAATTTCGAGACGGATTGAGCGACCTTCCTTAACCCGCCGTTCACCATAAAAGCAGATGCTGTTTTTCCCAGATACCGCTGGAACTTGTTGCATCACCGAACATTTCCGCAGCAGGATTTGCAGTATGGTGGGAGGAATGCCTTGACGGTTGCCGACATGAACAGACTGGAGCAGGCCGCCCGGATTTCCATGGGCGAGTTTGAGGACTCCGAGGCTTCCGCGCCACCGCTGGCTCCTGTTCCCAACGGAGCTTTGCGCCTTGTTGCGCTGGCCTTGGTGGCGGTGATCATGGCGGTCGCCCTGCACCAACTGGTCTACTAGGCCACGTCGTTTCGGCCGGTGGCCGAATCGGCTGTAGCGCCATCTTATTTCCCCGGCCGATCAAGCCAGCCAGGAACTTTGGCGAATGTAGACCGTTACTATGGCGAGAGGACTTCTCGCCATGGAACATATCGCTGCATTGTTGCTGGTCATCGGTTGCTCGAACACGATGGCCGACTGCCGTGAACTCCAGGTGCCCGTAAGCGTTTTCGCGACGGCCGAGCAATGCGTGGCCGAACGCCCATTCGTCTTGGGCGACGTGCAAGGGCAGGCTGACCACATCGTCGCCAAATGCCTTGCGGTCGATCCGGCGCTTGAGGACGACTATGATCAGATCGTCTGGAATGTGCGCGCCGATGGTACGCTTGACGCGTCTTTGGCAATTTCCAGCCTGGTAATGGCATCGAACACGATACGCCCAGAAAAAGACTATCTTCACCAACAATAGATTGCAGCAGCAAAGGCCGTCATTTCATGCTAAATGGCGGCTGGAGCTTACTAAAGTGAGGACACAAAGTGAGGAGTGACTCTATGCGGAAGATGATTATTGCCCTGGTTGCGGTGGTCGCGGTCAGCGGCTGCACCTCGACTGAGAAGGACGTGGTTGGCGGCGGCTTGATCGGCGCCGGTGTCGGCGGCTTGGTCGGCGGCGGTAAGGGCGCGCTGATCGGCGCGGCCGTGGGTGCCGGTTCCGGCCTGCTGGTGCGCAACCTGCGCAACGGCTATTGCCAATATCGCGATCATCGCGGCCGGATCTACACGGCTCGCTGCAACTAATTCGGCGATAATCGAAACGTCGATCCGGAGGCCGGTCCGCCGGCTTCCGGGTTTTTGATGTCTGGATGCTTCCCCCTTGTCGGCAACGGTCGCGCTCAATTGGCGAGTGGAATTTTGATTTCCACGTTCAGCCCATTGGCTTGGTAATCCCGTTTGATCGTACCGCGCAATTCGCGCGTCACGTTGAGGTCGATCAGCTTGGTGCCGAATCCGGTCTCGGCGGGCGCTTCAAGTTTCTTCTGCCCGTTTTCGCGCCAGTTGAGAGCCAGCATCCTGTCGCGCCCTCGGCCTTCGAGCGACCAGTCCACCTTCAGCGCCCCAACGGAATTGCCGGCCTCGCCGTATTTCAGCGCATTCGTCGCCAGTTCGTGGAAGGTCAGGCCGAGCGCTTGCGTCGTGGTTTCGTCGAGCAGCACCTGTGGTCCCGACAACAGCTCATCGGGCAGCTCCTTGCCGAACACCTGACCCAGCTCGATGCGCAGGAGATCGCCAAGATCGGCCTTCTGCCAGCGTGAGCGCGTCAGCATGTCCTGGGAGGCCGCCATCGCCTGCAGCCTGGCCGAGAAGGACGCTGAAAACTCGTTGACGTCGGTCGCCCGCGATGCCGTCTGACGCGCGATCGCCAGCACCCTGGTGATCGAATTCTTGATGCGATGCTTCATCTCCTGCAGCATCAGGTCTTTTTCGATCAGGCTCTTTTCCGTCGTTTCGTGCAATCGCGACGCTGCCTCATAGGCCCGCTCCTGATAGCGCGCCACAAGCGCGATTGCGCCCGCCAACAGCAGGCCGAACAGCCCCAGCATCACCGGAATGGCGCGCGACGACGGCTGCGAGAAGGCGCTTGTCGGCCGGAACAGGACAGTCCATGGCTGTCCGGCGACGATGATCTTTCGCGTGACCAGCAGCCTGTTCCCGAAAGTGGAAGCCGGCGGCGTCTCCGACCGGAACAACAGATTGTCGCCGTTCACGGCACCATCGCCATCATAGATTTCGGTGTTGACCGGCAAAAGCGGCGACCGGCTGAGCGCGGTCTGGAACAGATCGCGAGCCCGAAAGGCCGCATAGAGAAAACCTGATGTCGAGGATCTCGAAGCATTGATGACGTCGGGAGCGGTTTCGACATTGAGCCGCACGAAAACGAAGAAGCCGGTGAACGTCTGCGCGGCGCCCGTGTCCTGGCCTAGCTGCACCAGCCCGCTGGCATGCTGCTGGTCGTCGGACATCGCCTTTTCGATCGCCGCACGCCGCACCGGTTCGCTGAACATGTCGTAGCCGATGCCGGCTTGATTGGATGGATCCAGCGGTTCGAACAGCACGATAGGGGTGCGCCAGGGTTGCGTGGTATCCGGGTAGATTGGATGACTGACGCCATAATCGTGCAGCATGTCGCGTTCGACCGTCGCCTCGTCGCCCGTCTTTGCCAGCCTGAGGAAGCCGATACCGCGCAAGCCGGCGAAATTCTTGTCGACATCGAGCGCGGTGAAGAAGGCCTTGAACTCATTGCGAGAAATATCGCCATTGCGGGCGTCGAACAGGGCCTGCGTCGAGCGCAGCAGCGACAGATGCAGGTCGATGCGGCTCTCGATCCGGTTGAGCGCATCGTCGGCAGTCGCCTCGAACTTGATGCGCGCGGCTTCCTGCGTGGCGAAGTAGGCAAAACCTGCCATCACCATGCTGATCAGCGCGACGGCGATAAAGGCGATGATCGGGAAAAGCTTCTTCAACGGATCGTGCGGTCCCTGAGCAATGTCGGACCTTTATGCGCAAGTCGCCCTGCCAACACAATGCCAAGGCCAAGCCATCCCTACGGCTGGCATATCACGTGTCCGGCAACCGCGATCTGGCTTGATCTCAGGCCGCGATCTTCAGCGCGCCCGGTCCGGGAATGGCGCCTGGCGGGCATTTGCCCAGAATGATCATGCCCAGCACCTCGTCCTGGGTGACATCAGTGGTGCGGGCGGTGCCGACCACCTGGCCGTTCTTCATGACGCAGACCCGGTCGGCAAGCTCGAACACATCGTGGATGTCGTGGCTGATCAGGAAGATGCCGATGCCGTCGGACTTGAGCTGCTTGACCAGTTCGCCGACCTGCGCCGTTTCCTGCGGACCAAGTGCGGCCGTCGGCTCGTCCATGATCAGGATGCGGGCGTTGAACAGGATCGCACGCGCGATCGCCACCGATTGCCGCTGGCCGCCCGACAGCTTGATCACCGGCTCCTTGAAACGCTGGAACCGGGGATTGAGCCGACCCATCACCTTGCGCGCCTCGGCCTCCATGGCAACGTCGTCGAGCGTGCCCCAGGCGGTCATCAACTCGCGGCCGAGGAACAGATTGGCGGCGGCGTCGACATTGTCGGCCAACGCCAGCGTCTGGTAGATCGTCTCGATGCCGTATTTCTTGGCGTCGCGCGGGTTGGAGATCGATGCCTCCTCGCCGTTGACGAAGATCTGGCCCGAATCGCGCTTGTAGGCGCCGGACAGGATCTTGATCAATGTCGACTTGCCGGCGCCATTATGGCCGAGCAGCGCCACGACCTCGCCGGGGAAAAGATCGATCGAGGCGTCGTCGACGGCGCGGATGCCGCCAAACGCGATCGAGATGTTCCTCATGTCGATCAGCGCGGTGGCTGCAGGAGCAGTCTTGTCAGTCATGGCATGCCCTCCTAGACGCGCTTGCGATAGACGGTGTCGAGCCACACGGCGATCACCAGTACGGCGCCGACGACGATGCTCTGCAGCGGCGAGTCGACACCAAGCAGCACCATGCCGGACTGCAGCGACTGCATCAGCAGGGCGCCGAGCATGGCGCCGATGATCGTTCCCGACCCGCCGGCTAGCGATGTGCCACCGATCACGGCGGCTGCAATGACGAGCAGCTCGTCGAGCGTTCCAAGCACGTTGGTGGCCGAATTCTGCCGGGCCGAGGAGATCGCCGCGGCAATCGTGGCCAGCACGCCCATGATCATGAACACCTTCATGGTGATCCAGCGCGTGTTGATGCCGGCGAGATTGGCCGCCTCGGGATTGCCGCCGATGGCGAAGACATAGCGGCCGAAACGGGTGCGGTTGGTGATGAAGGTCATGACCAGCCCGACGGCGACCGCCATCAGCACCGGTATGGCGATACCGTGGGCGATGAACAGGCCGCCTTCGGGAACGGTGATGTTGTTGGCGGCCGCATATCTGTTCACGATGCCGATCGGCCAGGGGTAGGAGTTGGCGAGCCAGACCGCACCCATGATGGCGCCGCAGGTGACGACACCGAGCAGCGCCTCGGCCCAGATCGGACGTAGCGGAAAACGGAAACGCTTGCGCTGCACCCGCCCGTTGAACAGCCCAAACACCACGGCGAGGCAGGCGACGATCCCGACAACCCAGCTCCAGGTTGCGCCGATCGATCCCGCCGGCCCGCCGCCCATCAGCTGAAAGGTGGCGTTAAGCGGCGCCACGGTCTGGCCTGATGTGACCCACCAGGCAGCACCGCGCCAGACCAGCAGGCCGCCCAGCGTCACGATAAAGGCGGGCACTTCGAGATAGGCGATGACGAAGCCTTGAAAGGCGCCGATCAACAGGCCGAGCGCCAGGCCGATGACCAGCGCCAGGACCCAGATCCACGGATTGCCGAGTTCGAGCCCGACAAAACGCACCAGGAAATGCACCTGGGCAAATCCCATCACCATGCCGATCAGGCCCTCGGCGGAACCGACCGACAGGTCGATGTTGCGCATGACGATGACCAGCACCATGCCGCAGGCCATGATGGCGACCGCGGATGTCTGCACCGACAGGTTCCACAGATTGCGCGGCGTGAGAAAGGTGCGGCTGTCGAAATCGAGCGGGTTGACGCCGAGGCGCAGGCTGGAAATGACATGCAGCCCAATCCAGATGACCAGCAGCGCGCCGATCATGCCGAGCATCCGGGTGTCGATCTCGGTCGCCTTCAGGAACCGGGCGACGGCGCCGAGTTCCGACGCGCGCGCCGTATCGGCCTGCGGGTTGGACGTCGTGTCGGTCATGATTTCCTCCCACCGGCTGGCCGTCTGACGCGCATGCCGGAGCCCAGCCTAGAAGCTATCCGCATGATGCGGAAACACAATTCTTTGAGAAAACGCCGCGGCTTTTGGGCCGCGGCGTTCAGATATTTCGAAGTGGTCCGGATCAGTTACAGGCCGCGACGGTGCCGGCAGCGACACCCGCGCAGACTTCGTCCTTCTTGATCCAGCCAGCGTCGATGACGACGTTGAGATTGTCCTTGGTGATGGCAACCGGAGTCAGGAACAGCGACTTGACGGTGTTGCCGCCCGGCGTCGTGAAGTCCTTGGCGCCGGCGATGTCGCTCGTCTTCTTGCCGTCGGCCAGTTGCGAGGCGATCTCGGCGGCATTCTTGCCGAGCTCGCGCGCGTCCTTCCACACCGACACGGTTTGCGTGCCCAGGGCGATGCGGTTCAGCGCGGCGTGGTCGCCGTCCTGCCCCGAGACCGGCACGGTGCCGGCCAAGCCTTGAGCCGTCAGCGCCGCGACGACGCCACCGGCAGTGCCGTCATTGGCCGCGACCACCGCGTCGACCTTGTTGTCGTTGGCGGTCAGGAACTGTTCCATGTTCTTCTGGGCGTTGGCGGGCAGCCAGCCATCCGTGTAGGCTTCGCCGACATTCTTGATCTTGCCGCTGTCAATGGCTTCCTTGAGCACTTCCATCGAGCCCGAGAACAGGAAGTCGGCATTGGGATCGGCACCGGAGCCCTTGATGAAGACGTAGTTGCCTTCCGGCTTGACCTTGAACACTTCGCGGGCCTGCATGCGGCCGACTTCCTTGTTGTCGAAGGTCAGATAGAAAACGTCCTTGTTCTCGATCAACCGGTCATAGCCGACGACCGGAATGCCTTCGTCCAGCGCCTTCTGCACGGCCGGGCCGATGGCCGAAGCATCCTGCGCCAGGATGATCAGGGAATTGGCGCCCTGCGAGATCAGGCTTTCGACGTCGGTAAGCTGCTTGCCGGGATTGGACTGCGCATCGGCGGAGATGTACTTGTCGCCGGCGGCCTCGATCGCCGTCTTCATGGCGGCCTCGTCGGTCTTCCAGCGTTCCTCCTGGAAATTGGACCACGAAACGCCGACGACCTTGTCCTTCGCCTGCGCGACAGACGCGAGCGTCAGCGACATGGCGGCACCCGCCAGGATGGCGGCTGTGAATCTTTTCATATTATCCTCCCTGCGCCGCGTATGGCGCGACCAAACTGGCCCGAGGGCCGGCACAGAGGCCCTATTTTTTCGAGCCTCGAAAAAATACTGGGCCAACGCCCGAACGCTGTCAACATCGATTCTGATGGATTTTGATGTCGTCTCGAATTTTTTTCGGGCCTCGGAATAAATAAATGACACGGCGCGCGGCTTCTGCCAGTATTTGACCGCGTCACCGACAGCGTTCCAGGGCAGGAAGAACCGCGGCGACCGGGAGGATATGAAAGAGCATGTCGGTCGGAATCCGCCACGACGATTTGCGCCGCCGCAACCGCGCGATGGTGATCGCCGCGGTGCGCCGCGCCGGACAGCCGTCGCGCACCGAGATCGCCGCAACCACAAGCCTCAGCCATTCGACGATCTCGGCGATCTCATCCGACCTGATCGTCGAAGGCATCCTGACCGAAAGCAAGCCGAGCGAGGCCGGCTCGCTCAAACGCGGCCGTCCGCAGGTCGGCCTCAGCCTCAATCCGGAAGCGGCCGCGGTAATGACCGTGGTGCTGTCGCTGAACTTCCTCTCGGTCGCCGTCATCGACTATGCCGGCCAGGTAATATCCGAGGAACAGCGTCGGCTCGACACGCTGACGATGTCGCGCGACTCGCTGATCGGTGAGTGCACGGCAATCGTGCGGCGCCGCCTGGAAGATCCCGACCTGGACGTGCGCAGCATCGCTCGTATCGCGCTGGCCGTCCAGGGCATCACCGACACCCGTGCCCGCGCCATGCTGTGGTCGCCGATCACGCCGCACACCGACATCGCCTTCGCCGACATATTCGAAGAGGAGTTCGGCGTCCCCGCCATTATGGAGAACGACTGCAACATGATGGCGGTGGCGCTGCGCTGGCGCGATCCCGATCGTTACCGCGACGATTTCATCGCTATCCTTTTGTCGCACGGCATCGGCATGGGGCTGGTGCTGAAGGGCGAATTGTTCACCGGCACCCATTCCTCGGGCGGCGAATTCGGCCACATGATTCATCGGCCGAACGGGGCGCTGTGTCGCTGCGGACGGCGCGGCTGCGTCGAAGCCTATGCCGGCAATTATGCCATCTGGCGCAACGCGCGGCAGATGGGCGAGGATGCAGAACCCGTCGCCGATGTCAGCGACGCCGACATGCGCGCCCTGGCTGCCGCCGCCCGCGAGAGGGACGGACCGGAGCGGGAAGCCTACCGCAAGGCTGGCGAAGCGCTCGGCTACGGCCTCGGCAGCCTGTTCGCGCTGATCGATCCGGCCCCCGTCGCCATGGTCGGCGTCAGCGCCGCCGCCTTCGACCTGATCGAGCCGGCATTGCGGCAAGCGATTGCCCAGACCGCCGGCGGCCAGCATTCCAAGTCGATTTCCTTCGACACCGAGCCGAACGAACTGCCGCTGATCCGCGAAGGCTGCGCCATGCGGGCGCTGATCTTCGTCGATCAGGAGATTTTTGCGCCGGGCGTGCAGGCGAGATCCGGTCTCGGCGGCAAGAACGTGGCGTGAGTTCAAACGAGGGAGTTCAGTCCTCGCGAATGGCGTAACCCGCCCCACGGATGGTGCGGATGACATCGGGCATACGGCCGTTGTTGACCGCCTTGCGCAGCCGGCCGACATGCACATCGACCGTGCGTTCGTCGATGTAGATCGTCTCGCCCCAGACATTGTCGAGCAGTTGGCTGCGCGAGAACACGCGGCCTGGATGGCGCATCATGAATTCAAGCAGGCGGAATTCCGTCGGCCCGAGCCGGATTTCGCTCTTCTTGCGATAGACACGGTGCGATTCGCGATCGAGCACGATATCGCCGACCTTGAGCACGCTGGACAGCACTTCCGGCTTGGCCCGGCGCAGCAGCGCCTTGACCCTGGCCATGAACTCCGGCGTCGAGAAAGGCTTGACCAGATAGTCGTCGGCACCGGTCGAGAGGCCGCGCACGCGGTCGCTTTCCTCGCCTCGCGCGGTCAGCATGATGATCGGCAGCCGCTCGGTCTCGGGACGCATCCTTAGCCGGCGGCAGAGTTCGATACCGGAAACCGCAGGCACCATCCAGTCGAGCACCAGAAGGTCTGGAACGTTCTCCTGCAGCCGGATTTCGGCCTCGTCGCCGCGCGTCACCACCTCGACCTGGTAACCTTCGGATTCGAGATTGTAGCGGAGCAGCACGCCTAGCGGCTCCTCATCCTCCACCACCATGATGCGTGGCGCGATCATCGGCTGGTCACCCCTGTCATGCCGCTGGCGCGGACATTGCCGTCTCGTCCTGCTTCGGACGATTGGCTGGCAACTGCGTGCCGGTCAAAACATAATAGGCATTTTCGGCGATGTTGGTCACGTGGTCGCCGATCCGCTCGAGGTTCTTGGCGCAAAACAACAGGTGCGTGCACGCCGTGATGTTGCGCGGATCTTCCATCATGTAGGTCAGCAGTTCGCGGAACACCGATGTGTATTTGACGTCGATGCGTTCATCATTGTTTCTGAGCGTGGCAAGCGCTGCCGCGTCAGCGGCGGCATACTCGTCGACGACCCCCTGCACCTGGATCAGCACCAGCTGCGCCATCGCGTCGATCGAATGCGAAAGGTCGTGCGGCGTGACGCTCAGCCCGACAGTGCCGACGCGCTTGGCGATGTTCTTGGCAAGGTCACCGATGCGCTCGAGGTCGCCGGCCATGCGGATCGAACCGACTACCGCACGCAGATCGTTGGCCATTGGCTGGCGCTTGGCGATCAGCGTGATAGCACGATCGTCCAGCTCGCGCTGGCGTGCATCCATGATGGCGTCGTCGGAAACCACCCGCTGCGCCAGCGCATTGTCCGAATTGAGCAAAGCCCTGGTCGAGCCACCGACCATCGAGCGGGCGAGATCGCCCATGTCGCGGATCAGCTGGCTGATCTGCTCCAGATCCTCATCGAAAGATGCGACGGTATGTTCACCCATGATCTTCGTCCCTCATATGCCAGAGATCAGCCGAACCGGCCGGTGATGTAGTCCTGGGTGCGTTTGTCGTCGGGGGTGGTGAACATCTTGTCGGTGGCGCCCTCCTCGACCAGATAGCCAAGATGAAACATCGCGGTGCGCTGCGACACGCGCGCTGCCTGCTGCATCGAATGGGTGACGATGACGATCGTATAGTTCTGACGCAGTTCGTCGATAAGTTCCTCGACGCGAGCGGTGGCGATCGGGTCGAGCGCCGAACACGGTTCGTCCATCAGGATCACCTCGGGTGACACGGCGATGGCGCGTGCAATGCACAGGCGCTGCTGCTGGCCACCGGAAAGACCCGTGCCAGGTTCCTGCAAACGGTCCTTGACCTCGTTCCAGATCGCCGCCTTCTTCAGGCTGGACTCGACGATCTGATCCATGTCGGCCTTGCGCTTGGCCAATCCGTGGATGCGCGGACCATAGGCGACGTTCTCGTAGATCGACTTTGGGAACGGATTGGGTTTCTGGAACACCATGCCGACGCGCGCCCTGAGTTCGACGACATCGATGTTCTTGTCGTAGATGTCCTCTTCGTCGAGCGTGATCTTGCCGGTTACCCGTGCTGAATCGATGGTGTCGTTCATGCGGTTGAGGCAGCGCAGGAAGGTGGACTTGCCGCAGCCGGAGGGGCCGATCAGCGCCGTCACCTGGTTCAGGCGGACGTCGAGATCGACGTCGAACAGCGCCTGCTTCTCGCCGTAGAACACGCCGACCTTGTCGCCGCGCATTTTTATCACTTCGTTCGACTTCATCTTGTCGCCCACTGCGTTTTCAAGGGACTGTTCGGTCATGATGTTCATACCAAAATGCCTTTTTTCTACCAGCGCCGCTCGAACCGACGCCGAAGCACGATCGCGGTGATGTTCATGGCCATGAGGAAGACGAGCAGGATGATGATGGCGCCGGACATACGCTCGACGAAGGCGCGTTCGGCCTCGTTCGCCCACATATAGATCTGCACCGGCAGCGCGGTGGCCGGATCGAAAGGCGTCGTCGGTGGATCGGCGACGAAGGCGACCATGCCGATCAACAGCAGCGGCGCGGTTTCGCCGAGCGCGCGCGCAAGACCGATGATGGTGCCGGTGAGGATGCCGGGCGCGGCAAGCGGCAGGATGTGCTGGAACACCATCTGCATCTTGGAGGCGCCAAGACCGAGAGCTGCCGAGCGGATCGACGGCGGCACCGCAGCAAGCGCGGCGCGCGTCGCGATGATGATCGTCGGCAGCGTCATCAGCGTCAGCACCAGGCCGCCAACGAAAGCGGCGGAGCGCGGCATGCCCAGGAAATTGATAAACACCGCGAGGCCGAGCAAGCCGAAGACGATTGACGGCACTGCGGCCAGATTGTTGATGTTGACCTCGATAAGATCGGTGAAACGGTTCTTCTTGGCGAATTCCTCCAGATAGATGGAGGCGGCGACGCCTATCGGCAGCGCGGGCAGCAGCACGATCACCATCATATAAAACGAGCCGATGATCGCCACGCCCATGCCCGAGGTTTCCGGGCGGCTGGAGGCGCCGTAGGTGAACAGGCCGCTGTTGAAG
>NZ_RZRO01000048.1:0-47951 GCF_003997975.1 Mesorhizobium sp. M7A.F.Ca.US.005.03.1.1 | reverse complement strand
ACCTCGACCTGCGGCTCAGCCTTGAGCGGGTCGAGATCGTCGAAATTGGCGATGCGGCCAAGCATCGGCACCGCCACCTTCAACGCGCGCGCTTCGCCGGACGCCAGCCGCTCCAGCACCACCGAATCTTCCGAAGGCAAGCGTGCCGCCGCCTTCAGCCACGGAACGACACCGAAACAGCGCCAGCCCGTGAATGTCTCGATCGACTTCAGGCCGTCGTCAAACAGCGAAACGTCGCCGCGGAACTTGTTGATGAGATAGCCGGCGATCATGCGCCGGTCCTCTTCCGGCAGGATCAGATGCGTGCCGGCCACCGAAGCGATGACGCCGCCGCGATCGATGTCGCCGACCAGCACCACGGGCACATCGGCGCGCGTGGCAAAGCCCATATTGGCGATGTCGCGGCTGCGCAGGTTGATCTCGGCCGGCGAGCCGGCGCCCTCGACGATGACCAGATCGGCGCCCTCGCCGACCTTGCCCCAGGACTCCAGCACGGCGTCCATCAGCCGGCCCTTCATCGCCTGGTAGTCGCGCGCCCGCGCTTCCCCGAACATTTTGCCCTGCACGATGACCTGCGCGCCGACATCGGTCTGCGGCTTCAGCAGCACCGGGTTCATGTGGACCGATGGTGCGACACCGCAAGCGATCGCCTGCAGCCATTGCGCGCGGCCGATCTCACCGCCGCCGGCATTGTTGTCACCTGGAATTTCGGCGACGGCGGCATTGTTCGACATGTTCTGCGGCTTGAACGGCCGCACCTTCAGCCCACGCTTTTTTGCCGCGCGGCAGAGGCCGGCGACCAGCACCGTCTTGCCCACGTCGGAACCCGTGCCTTGCAGCATGATCGCTTTGGCCATCAGTCCCTGCCCTGCGCCACGGTTCCGGTGATATCGGATTTCTGCGCCAACGGCCCGCCGCGCCAGATGTACAGCGCCAGCAACGGGTCTTTGCCCGTGCGCATGGCGTGATTGACGTTGGAAGCGTGATGAACGACCTCGCCGGCCGTACGCATGCAAAAGCCGCTCTCGCCCATGCGCCATTCGGTGCCGCCGGTCAGCGGAATGTAGATTTCCTCGGCGACGTGATGGTGGTCGGGATAGACGATATCTGGTCCAAGAATCAGCAGGCCGGCGGCGGCCGCGTCATTGGCAAAGTGGCCACGTGTGCCGAACACTTCCAGCCAGCCGTAATTCTCGATGAACTCTTTCCCGAAATCCGCCTCGCCATAAGTCTGCCCCCAGCGGAAATCATTCCGACGTCCGGCAAGCAGTTGCACCAGCGGCTTGGCATCCGGAGGCGCCAGTTCGGCGGCGCGATCGAGATGGCGCAGGCAGGCAAGCGGACGCGGCTCTAGCGTGCGGGCCGGCATGTCCCAGCCGATCCGGGCCACGGCATCGCGCATCAGGACATGATCCACGGTCGCAAGGTATGCGTGGAACCGGCCCAGCAGTTCATCGAATTTTGTCGTCACATCTTGCTCCGGACATGCATTGATGCACAGCCGCTCCGCAGGGGATCGGGTTGCGCGGCGGCATCATTGGTCTAGATTGGTGCGCGCGCAAAGCCAAAAACAACAGGCCAGCGAGCTAGCTGGCCAGCACACAGGGAGCACGCCATGGACGCCGCGGTCGATGCGAGCACCAGCCAATTCGAACTCAACGAGGAGCAGCGCGCCATCCAGGAGATGGCGCAGGCCTTCGCCGCCGACCGTGTCGCACCGAATGCGCTCGATTGGGACCGCAACAAGCATTTCCCGGCCGACGTGATCCGCGAGACCGGCCCGCTCGGGCTCGGCGGCATCTATATCAGGGACGATGTCGGTGGCTCGGCACTTGGCCGGCTCGACGCCGTGCTGATCTTTGAGGCGCTGTCGCACGCCGATCCGGCCTTTTCGTCCTTCATCTCGATCCACAACATGGTGGCCTCGATGATCGACCGTTTCGGCAATGACGAACAGCGCCAGCGCTTCCTGCCCAAGCTCACTTCGATGGAATGGCTGGCCAGCTACTGCCTGACCGAGCCAGGCTCCGGCTCCGACGCCGCGGCGCTCAAGACCCGTGCGGTGAAGAGCGGCGGCGACTATGTGCTCAACGGCACCAAACAGTTCATCTCCGGCGCCGGCGACAGCGATGTCTATGCCGTCATGGTGCGCACCGGCGCGGACGGGCCGAAAGGCATTTCCACCATCGTCGTGCCCAGAGATGCGCCGGGCCTCTCCTTTGGGGCAAACGAGTACAAGATGGGATGGCACATGCAGTCGACCCGCCAGGTCATCTTCGAGGATTGCAAGGTGCCGGCGGAGAACCTTCTGTCCGACGAAGGCGCTGGCTTCGGCATCGCCATGGCCGGGCTCGACGGCGGCCGGCTGAACATCGCCGCCTGTTCGCTGGGCGGCGCGCAGTCGGCGTTCGACAAGGCGCTGTCCTACACCGCCGAGCGCAAGGCTTTCGGCTCGAAGATCAATCAATTCCAGGCGCTGCAATTCAGGCTGGCCGACATGGAGACCGAGCTGCAGGCGGCGCGTATCTTCCTTTATGCCGCCGCCTCGAAGCTCGACCGCAAGGCGCCGGATGCCGGCAAATGGTCGGCGATGGCCAAGCGCTTCGTCACCGACACCGGCTTTAATGTCGCCAATGACGCACTGCAGCTGCTCGGCGGCTACGGCTACCTGCACGACTACGGCATCGAGAAACTGGTGCGGGACCTGCGCGTGCACCAGATCCTCGAAGGCACCAACGAGATCATGCGCGTCATCATCGCTCGCGCGCTGATTGGCCGTTGAAGCCAGCAACTCTGGGAGACAGACAATGACGACGATCGCCTTCATCGGCCTCGGCAATATGGGCAATCCAATGGCCGCCAATCTGGTCAAGGCCGGGCATGCGGTGAACGGTTTCGACCTCGTTCCGGAAAACCTCACCGTCGCCAAGGAACATGGCGTGACGATTATGGCGAATGCCTTGGCCGCGGTGAAGGATGCCGACGTGGTGATCACCATGCTGCCTGCAGGCAAGCATGTCCTCTCCGTCTACGAAGACATCGCGCCCAAGGCCAGGCAAGGCGCACTCTTTATCGATTCCTCGACCATCGACGTCGAGTCAGCCCGCAAAGCCCATGCCGTCGCCAGGAAGCACGGGCTGTCGTCGATCGATGCACCGGTCTCGGGCGGCACCGGGGGTGCCGCAGCCGGCACGCTGACCTTCATGGCGGGAGGCTCCGATGATGCCTTCGCTGCCGCCGAGCCGATCCTGAAGCCGATGGCCGGCCGCATCGTCCATTGCGGCGGCGACGGCGCCGGCCAGGCAGCAAAGATCTGCAACAACATGATCCTCGGCATTTCGATGATCGGTGTCGCCGAAGCCTTCGTTCTGGCCGAAAAACTCGGCCTGTCGCATCAGGCGCTGTTCGACGTCGCCTCGACCTCCTCCGGCCAGTGCTGGTCCTTGACCACCTACTGCCCGGTGCCCGGCCCGGTGCCGACTTCGCCCGCAAACAAGGACTACAACCCAGGATTTGCAGCCGCCTTGATGCTGAAAGACCTGAAATTGTCCCAGGAAGCCGCGCAAGGTGCGGGTGCTGTAACGCCGCTTGGTGCCGAAGCGGCTCAGCTTTATGCCTTGTTCAACGCCCAGGGACATGGCGGCGTCGATTTCTCCGGCATAATTAATTTTCTCAGGGGTAGCCCGGCGTAACCCGCGGATTTGGCGGATTTGGCGGATTTTTCCGGTTTCCTTCGGTGGAAAAAATGAAAATTTAGATTTGCTTAAGCTCTCGATAACTCCGCGGTAACGATGTCCCTATAAAACGGACTGTGAGGCGGACATCTCATCCGTCCGGCGCTCCGGATCAGGTCTCGCGTACCGGAGCCCGTAAGTTTCGACAAGTGCCATAAGTTTCGCAAAGTGTTTGCGTAGCGAAGCGCCATGCGTATCTGGCAAAACCGCGTTCCCGATGGAGCGCGGTTTTTGCGTTTTACCCTGCAGCACGTTTGAGACATCGATGAACCGGAAACTGTACTCCGGGATACCTCACATGCGCCCGCGGGCGCTTTCCGGATCATAGGGCGAGTCGGCGATCACCTTTGCCGCGCGGCGCTCGCCGAGGATCGAAACCTCGAGCTCGGTACCGGGCGACACAAGTTCCAGGGGCAGCAGCGCAAGTGCTATGTCGTGACCAAAAGTGTAGGAATAGCCCGCCGAGGTGATGTGGCCGACGAGCTCGCCTTCGCGGTAAACGCCCTCGAAGGCGAATGCGCTCGCACCATCCGTGTCGATCGACAGTGTGGCGATCCGGCGTGTAACCTGCTGCTGTTTCGCGACCAGTGCCGCCCGGCCGATGAAGTCCCTGTTGTCGAGGCTGATGAAGCGCTCGAGGCCGCTTTCCCAGGCGGACAATTCGGGGTTCATATCGCGGTACATGGCCCGGTAGGATTTATCGAGACGAAGCGATTCCAGCGCTTGAAGTCCGACCAGCCTCAGCCCGTGTGCCTCTCCCGATGCCAGAAGCGCATCCAGCAAATGCCGCTGGTAGCAGAGTGGATGATAGAGTTCCCATCCCAGCTCACCCGAATAGTTGACACGCAGCAGCCGTACGTCGCTGGCCATGCCGACGGTGCCGGACTGTACGCTGAACCATGGGAAGGCCTCGTTGGAGAGGTCGATCTCCGTCAGCGGCTGCAGTATGTCGCGCGCCTTCGGCCCAATCACCGTGAAGCTGCCGCGATCCTCCGTGACGTTGCGCAGATGCACGCTGCCGTCCTTCGGCAACAGCCGGTCGAGATCGTCAAGGTTCCAGCGTTCGGCGCGCGGCGTCGATATGAGATAGAACAGGTCGCTCTGCAGCCGCGCCACCACATACTCGGCCTGCACGCCGCCGGTCGGCGTCAGGTGATGGGCAAGAGCGACACGACCGGGACGCGGCAGTCTGTTGGCCAGGATTCCGTCGAGCCAGCCCTCGGCGCCCGGCCCGCCGACCTCGAACTTGGTCATTGGTGTCATCTCGACCAGACCGGCGGCCTGGCGGACAGCCTGGACCTCTGCGGCGACGTGGTTCCCCTTGGGGGTCCGGCGCCAGCTGTAGACATTGCGCGCCTCGACACCCGCGGGCGCAAACCAGCTCGGCATCTCCCAGCCGTTCAACACGTCCCATACCGCGCCAAGCTGACTTAGGCGGTCATAGGACGGGGCCGTTTTCTGCGGTCGCGCCGCCGGCATGTCCTGGCCCGGATAGTGCTGTACGGCGTGGGTGCCCCAGGCTTCCCGGACCTTGGCCCGGGTCCAGTTCTTGTTGGCATAGCGGCCGAACCTGCGGGGATCCAGCTCCGCCGTGTCGATGCTGTTGCCACCCTCCACGATCCGTTCGGAGAGGTAGTAGCCAATCGCACCGCCCCAAAGGATGCCCCCCGGCACCCCTTCGGCGAGCCAGACATTCTCCAGGCCCCACGCCTGCCCCATCAGCGGCAGCTCATCGGCCGTCATCTGGAAAGGTCCTCGCACATTGCGCTTGATGCCGGCGCGCCCGGGCGCGGGAACCAGTTCGGTGGCGCGCTCCCAGTTCCAGGAAACGGCATCGAAATCTTCATCGAGCAGATCGGCGCCGAACCATTCCGGGACGCCGTTTTCGGCGAACAGCTTGAGCTGCTCGGTGCGCTCATAGGGACCGAACATCAGCCCGTCTCCCTCTTCGCGCAGATAGCCCTCGTAACCCTCGTCCCTGAGGATCGGCATCTCCGGAAGACCAAGCCGTTTGCGTTCCACGATTTCGGGAACCGCCTCGGTGATCCAATACTGGTGCAGGATCGGAATCGCGGGAATGTCCAGGCCCAGCATGGCGCCTGTCTGGCGTGCGTAATTGCCTGTTGCAAGGATGACATGTTCACAGACGATCTCGCCGCGTGAGGTCTTGACTCTCCACTCGCCGCTCGGCATCCGCTCGAAACCCACGACCTCGGTATCAAGATGGATCTTCGCGCCGAGGTCGCGTGCACCCTTGGCCATGGCCTGGGTGACATCGGCGGGTGCAATGTGGCCGTCATCGGGATGGTAGAGGGCACCCAGCATGGTGTTGTTGTCGAGCAGCGGCCAGATCTCGCGCGCCTCCGCGGGCGATACGATCCGGGCCCGCACTCCCTGGACCTCGGCAACGTCCATGTAGCTTCTGTACTCGTCCAGCCTGTCGCGCGTGTTGGCAATGCGCAGTTGCCCGCATTTGTGCCAGCCGACGTTCTGGCCCGTCTCCGCCTCCAGGCCTTCATAGATCGCGATCGATCTGGCGATCATGCGGCCGACATTGCGGCTGCGCGCGTAAGAGGGGATGAGCCCCGCGGCATGCCATGTCGAGCCGGCCGTAAGCTGTGTTCGCTCCAGCAATGCCACATCGGTCCAGCCGCGCTTTGCCAGGCCGTAGAGAATGCCGGCGCCCACACAGCCGCCACCGACCACGACCGCACGAAAGGAACTCACCATATGCGCGTGCCCTTGTCTGAAATTGCCACCGGTCCACATGAACGCATGCGCATACTGTCAGACAGCATCCGGCTTTTCAGCATATTTCCTTGTCTGGAACGCTGCAGCGGTCACCCGACTGTTGGGCCACGAAGCCGGCCGAACTGTCAGCTGTCCCGCCCGCGTTCAGGCCGCTTTTTTGCGTTTTGCCCAGCTATATTCCGATTGCAGCATTCGGGATCGGGACATGATCTTCGTTGATCAGCACGATCGGCGCATCGGCTCCCTCGACCCTGACGACCAGCAGGCGCAGGCTCCACGTGCCGGCTGTCCGGACAGCCGTCGAATAGGCCGTGCCCTTGCCCCTGGCGCCGTGGACCGGAATGCCGAACTGGGCGTCACCAGCCCCATTCGCATCGACGTTGAGATGGCCGCCGACCCAGAAACTGTCGGTCAAATCATCACCCAACGCCGCCTTGACGCGGTCGTCGGCGCGAAGCCTGTCCATCGTCATGAGATAGGCATCGCTGCCTTTCAGGACGTAGGGAATGCTGCCGACCATCGTCGCGCAGCCGCCAATCCCGACCACCCAGACGGCAAGGCCGGCGATTGCCCAGTTGCGCTGCGTCTTGCGAAACTGCTCCGGGTCGCGCCAGGCGCGGTTCTGCCAGGCCCAGCGGCTGCCGCGTGCGCCCAGCACGATGATCATGATGATGTTGACGACAGGGATCAGCGCCAGCAACGCAATGAAGGTGCTGTTGCCGATGCCCCAGATCCAGTTGAGGAAGAAGGCGCCCCAGTTCCAGCGGTCGAGTTCGGCTGGAATTTCAGCCGGCTGGTTGAGCGGTTGTCCGGCCATCATGTCCCCAATCGGTAACGTACGGACTGATTCTAGCGCATGCGCTCCTCGATGCGCAAAATCAAAGTTTTGCAACCCCGGTCAGGTCTTGTTGGACAGCCGGCGAAAATTCGCTTTCACGGCACGGCTTGCCGGCTTCAGCGCGGCGCTGATCGAGCGCTCCGCCGCAACCCCGTTGAACAGCGACGGCGTGCGGCCGGAAAAGACTTCCGGCCAGAACCGCGATGCCGATTGCAGGAAAGACATTTGTGCCGCAAACGCGCCTTCGGCCATAGCGGCGGTCTTCTCGTTGACCGCACGCGCCGTCTCCGTACTCCATGGCTGGCGGCTCGCGCCATCCATGGCCATCAACGGCAGCCGCATCATCGCCACCAGCGGCGCCAGCATCAGGTCGCCGCCGATGCTGGCCGCTTCTCGCGTCCGTCGGCTCTTGCCGGTTTTTCTCATGGAAACAAACCCCTTGTGGCGGCCGAATCAGCCGCTGCCCCACACACTACGCGCTTGTGATGGAATTCGTTCCCTCGCCGCTTCGGCATGGTCTCAAGGCTGGGCGCGCCCGCCGAAGAGCGCCCAGCCAAGGGGTCGAGTTCTACCGCTTGCGAAGATCGGCTTGCGCCAGATCCAGCGCCTTCGAGATGCGGTCGCAGGCCATATCGATCGTATCGCGGGTCCAGATCAGCGGCGGCGACAGGATCATCGTGTCGCCGGTGGCGCGCAGCATCATGCCATTCGTGATGGCGTGATCCCGCACGGTTACCGCCGCACTTCCAGCCGGCAGGAACCGCTCCTTGGTCGCCTTGTCCTTGACGATCTCGATCGCGCCCATCAGTCCGATCGAACGGACCTCGCCGACCAGATCATGTCCGGCAATGCGCTCCTGCAACGCCTTGGCGAAGTAAGGGCCGGTGTCGTTCCGGACGCGGTCGACCAGCCCTTCGCGCTCGATGATCTCGAGGTTCTTCAGCGCCACGGCGCAGGCCACCGGGTGCCCGGAATAGGTGTAGCCATGGTTGAACTCGCCGCCCTTCTCGACCAGCGTCGAGGCGATGCGGTCGCCAACCAGCAATGCCGACAGCGGCTGATAGCCCGAGGTCAGCGCCTTGGCCGTGGTGATCGTGTCTGGCTCGATGCCGAGTGTCTGTGCGGCAAACCATTCGCCGGTGCGTCCATAACCGGTGATGACTTCGTCCAGCATCAGCAGGACATCGTATTTACGGCAGATGCGCTGCACTTCCGGCCAATAGCTCGCCGGCGGTATCTTCACGCCGCCGGCTCCCATGATCGGCTCGCCGATAAACGCGGCAACCTTGTCGGCGCCGGCTTCGAGGATCGCCTCCTCGACAGCCCCGGCCGCGCGCAGACCGAAATCATGATCGCTCTCGCCAGGCAGCGCCAGCTCATAGGCATAGGGCATCATCACATGGACGATGTTGGGCACCGCACCGTTGAGCTGCTTGTGCATACCATCCATGCCGCCGAGCGAGGTGCCGGCAACGGTCGAGCCGTGATAGGCCATCTTGCGCGAGATGATGCGGTTCTTCTCCGGCTTGCCCTCCAGCACCCAATAGTGGCGCACGAGGCGCAGCGCGGTGTCGTTGGCTTCCGACCCGGAAGAGCCGTAGAATACCTGGTTGACGTGCTTCGGCGCGATCTCCGCCAGCTTCTTGGACAGCAGCACTGGCGTCGGCGTCGAGCATTTGAAGAAGGAGTTGTAGTAAGGCAGTTCCTTCATCTGGGCATAGGCGGCCTCGGCCAGCTCGTCACGGCCATAGCCGATGTTGACGCACCACAGCCCGGCCATGCCGTCGAGGATTTCAGCCCCCTCGGAATCGTAGATGAAAGGGCCGTTGGCATGGGTGATGATGCGCGACCCGGCCCCGCGCATTTCCTTGTGGTCGGTGAACGGATGCAGATGATGCGCGGCGTCGATCTGCTGAAGCTGCGTCAGCGAATAATTCTGATAGGTCATGTCTGATCTTCCCTCTGGATTCTATCCGGCCAAGCCGGGGCGAATGCTTCAGAGGCAGAGAGGTGGCGAATAGCCGATGCGGGCACACAGCCGCAAAAGCTCGGCGCGCAGCGTGCGCGGTGACGGCGTCACCGCGACCCGCAATGCGCGAGCCTCAAATGCGTCAATCAACGTCCTGACGAGAGCCATGGAAGCCACCTTAGAGCAAAGGCTGCTCGAGGAGAACCACCCTTTGCTTGGCCCATAACTGAATGACTCTAGGCCTTGGCTGTCAGCGCCCTTTGCAGGAAGACATATTTCATCGCCGTCTGCGCCGCCTGCGGCCGGCGGTCGCCACGCCCGCCATGGCCGCCCTCGGTCTCCTCGAAGAACAGCGTCCTCGCATGGCCGGCTTCCTGCAAGCGGGCGGCCATCTTGCGCGCATGGCCGGGATGGACTCGATCGTCAGCGGTCGATGTGGTCAGCAGCACAGGCGGATAGGCGGCAGCGGCGTCGACATGCTGGTAGGGCGAGTAGGCTGAAAGCCACTTCGCGTCTTCGGGTTTCGACGGATCGCCATATTCGGCCATCCACGAGGCTCCAGGCGGCAATTCGGCGTAACGCAGCATGTCGAGCAGCGGCACCTCGATGATGACGGCGCCGAAAAGCTCGGGATGCTGCGTCAAGGAAACGCCGGTCAGCAAGCCGCCATTCGAACCACCCTGGATGCCGAGCGAGCTTGCTGTCGCGATGCCGCGCTTGACGACGTCCTGCGCGACCGCTGCGAAATCGTCGAATCCGTTTTGGCGATTGCCCTTGAGCGCCGCTTGATGCCAGGCCGGGCCGAACTCGCCGCCGCCGCGGATGCATGCCTGCACATAGGCATTGCCTTTCTCCAGCCACAGCTTACCACGCACGCCGGCATAGCCGGGCAGCAGCGGCACTTCGAAGCCGCCATAGCCGTAAAGCAGCGTCGGCACCGGACCTTTCTGGTCGCGCCGCCTGACGACGAAATAGGGGATCATCGTGCCGTCCTTGGAGCGCGCCTCGAACTGTTCCGAGATCAGCGGCGAGGCATCGAAACGCGCCGGCTGCGACTTCACGGTGGCGAGCGTCTCGCCATTGTCGTCGGACCAGATGATCGAACTCGGGGTCAGGAAATCGGTGAAGGAGAAGGACACACTCGAGCCGAACTGCTCGGCATGACTGATGCCGACATTGCCATTTTCGGGCAGCGCCACCGGTTTCAGCGACCAGTTGCCATCCATGCGCTCGCAGACGACGACTTTGCCGCGCACATTGTCCATCAGGCTGACGAACAGCCGGTCCCGCGTGCGGGCAATGCCGGCTATGGAAACGCGATAGGCCGGCTCGAACAAGGTTTCGACAGGCCCGATCGCGCCGGTTTCGACCCAGCGCGCCAGGTCCAGCGAATAGAGGCCGTCGGGCTTGCAAACCGTGCCGTCGGGCGCCGTCCATGCACTGCGCACGCCGAACACGAGCTGATCCCTGAATATTGCCGTATCGGTCATGTCGTCCGGTAGCGGCAGCTGTTTGTTTTCGCCGGAAGGCAGCCGAAGGAAGATGTGCGAAGCGAAGAAATTCAGCGTTCGAGCCAGGACCAGATAGCGTCTGTCACCGTCGTACTCGACAGCGGCACCAACGGCGAGATCCTCTTTCTGCGCCTCGAAGATCGGCGTTGCGTCTTCCAGCTTGGTATCGCGCTTCCACAGCTTTATGATTCGCGGATAGCCGGACTCGGTCTTGTCGGCCTCGTCGAAAGCGGCCGAAACAATCACGGTGTCCTTATCCAGCCAGCTGAAACCCGACTTGGAAGCGGGTGCACGAAACCCACCCTCGACAAACGACTTGGTCGCGATGTCGAATTCGCGCATCTCGCTGGCGTCGCCGCCATCCGGCGACATCGAGACAAGGCAAAGGTTGAAGTCGGGATAGAGCCGGCTGGCGCCGCCAAAAACCCATTTTATCCCTTCCTCCGCCGCAAGCTGGTCGAAGTCGATGATCGTTTCCCAGTCGGGCTTCTCGGTCTTGTAGGAAGCGACGGTCGTGCGGCGCCAGAGGCCGAGCACATTGGTCTTGTCCTGCCAGAAATTGTAGACATGGCCGGCTTTTGCCGCGCCGACAGCGATGTTGTCCTCGGCCGTCATCAGGTCGAGCGCGGTCTGGAACGACGCCTGATAGAACGGATCGCCCTGCAATTCACCAACCGTGATCTCGTTCTGGCGATGTACCCAGTCCAATGACTGCTTGGCCGTCCTGTCCTCCAGCCAGAGAAAGGGATCGTCGGTCGTGGGGGCGGAATTCGGCGTCTGGGTGGCAGGCTTGGTCATGAGGTCTCCGATAAACGCGTTGCTTTGAAAAAGCCAACGCCGACAGGCCGTCGATATTCACCATGTTCAGCGCACAATTGAGGCTTTCCGCCGACCAGCGAGGCTCGCAATGGCCAGCGCCAGGCACAGCAGCCCAAGCGTGATCGGCAGTCCGCCGGCGCCCATAACATCCATGGCGCCCCCCGCCAGCGGCGGCACGGCGATGCCGCCGACGCCCCACATCAAGGAAAAGGCCGCATTGCCGGCGACCAGTGCGGAGCCGGTGAAGCGTTCGCCGAGCTCGATGATCGACATTGTGTAGATGCCGTAGGAAACCGCGCCCCAGACAAAGATCATTGGCCAGATCAGCGGCGACTCGATGAGAAGCGGAAGCAGGACGCAGCCGAGCACCGTGATCGCGACGCAGGCAAGCCGCACCAGGCGCGCGGAAAGCCTTTCCGCCAAAAGGCCGAGCGGCACCTGCATGGCGATGTTGCCGGCGATCATCACCGACAGCAGCGCCGACATGCGGGTTTCGGTGATGCCGTGATGGGTGCCATAGACCGGCAGCAACGCCAACGCACCCTGTTCGAAGCCGGCGGCGACTATGACGGCGAACAAAAGCAGCCACGCCAGCGGCACGAAACCCAGGACGGAAACCTGGTGCCCGGCCTCGTCGACCTTGGGCAAACGCGGCAGCACCGAGGCCAGGCAAATGCCACACAGCACGAAGGCGAAAATGCCGACGAGGAAGGGCGGCCAGCCCTCAGTGCCGACTGCAAGCAGGCACAGTGGCCCGGTCGCGAAACCGGCCGAGATGATCGTCGAATAGACACCCATGACGCGGCCGCGTCGGGCCGGCGGTGCCAGCGCGATCACCCAGATCTCGCTCAGCACATAGAGCGGATTGGTCACGACGCCGATCAGGAAGCGCAGGGGAAACCACAAATAGACATTTTGCGTCCAGCCGATCAGCGCCAGCACGACAGCCGAAAGGGCCGCACAGGTGAGCGCGGTGCGCCCTGCCCCGAATCGGCGGGCCAGCGCCGGGATCAACGGCGATGACAGAATGAAGCCAATCGGCGTCATGGCCGCCGACAAGCCGATCATCGCTGGCGAAACGCCCTGGCGCTGCAGGATGAAACTCAGCAGCGGATAGGACAACCCTTGCGCGATGGCGAACACCGAGACGGTCGCGATCACACCGGTGATCGCCGCCCATTGCATCGTCTCGTCCTTGTTCGATTCAACCAAATTCATGTACGCACCGCTGTCGGGCTGCAGGATTAGCGATTGAGTTGCGCAGAGGTAAGCCCCTGGCGGGCGAAAACTGCTTGCTCCAGACAGTGCCTGTCAGGAGGCTGGGCCTGTCAGGAGGCTGGGCCTGTCAGGAGGTTGGGCTTATCAGGAAGCTCGGCGCATGGATGAGCGGTACAGCGCGAACATCACCAGCACCGCGTCGAGAGCGGCAATAACCACCGGCAGCCCAAGTGGGCCGATGCCTTGCATGAGCAGGCCCGCACCGGGTGGGCCGACGATGCCACCAACGCCCCACATCAGCGCAAAGGCAGCGTTGCCGGCGACCAGCACAGAGCCCTTGAACCGGCTGCCGAGTTCGACCAATGCCATGGTGTAGACACCGTAACCGACCGCGCCCATCACCAGCAGCACCACCCAGATCAACGGCGTTGTGATCAGCAGAGACAGCAAAAGCGCGCAAACGGTTGTTGCCAGTGCGCAGACGATGATCATGGCGCGGCCGCCAAAACGCTCCGCCAGAAGGCCGAGTGGTATCTGCAGCAGGATGTTGCCGAGGGAAAGCGCCATCACCAGCGAGGCCAGAACGGCTTCCGCCAGGCCATAGCTGGCGCCGAAGACCGGGACCAGCGCATAGGTGCTCTGCTGGACCGCCGCCGAGACAAGCACGGCAAGCAGCAGCGCCGGCGCCATTTTGGCAAACCCGACAAGGCCGCTGGCAGGCTGGCCGTCATCCTCGAAGCCGGTGAGCTTTGACGAGACGGCGTGCAGGATCACCGCGCAGAGCGCGAAACCGGCGACGCCGACCATGAAAGGCGCCCAGCCCGACGTGCCGAGCAGGGTCAGCGCGAATGGTCCGGCGGCGTAACCGGCGCCCATCAGCGTGTTGAACACGCCCATCACCCGGCCGCGCCGCGACGGCGGTGCCAGCGACAGCGCCCACACCTCGCCAAGGATATAAAGCGGATTGATGACCACGCCGATGATGAAGCGGATGACGAACCACGCCACCCAGTCCTGTAGATAGCCGATGCCCAGGAAGCAGAGCGCGCCGGTCAGCGAGCAGCCGACCGCCAGGTTGCGCCCGCCGACCAGCCGCACCGCCGCCGGCACGAAGGAAGCCGACAGGATCAGCCCGAGCGGCATCATCGCCGCCGACAGGCCGATCAGCGCCGGCGACATGCCTTGCTTCTGCATCAGCAATGTGAACAGCGGCGAGCTCAGCCCTTGCGCGGCGCCAAACATGGCAAGTGCCGCGGTGACGCCGGCAAGCGCTGCCCATTGCGTTCCTGCTTCGCCTTCGCTCGAGCCGGTCGCGACCATGCTGCCATCCAGATGAACTGCTGGCCATCAGGCCGGCAAGCCAAGTAGCTATCGGTTCGATCCCCGGAAGGGAAGGGCCGGCCACCGAAATCCGCTTGCTCCAACGCGGCAACCTGATCAAGCCGATGTCGCGGCCGGGCACCTGTCGTTCCGGCATGTCGCTTCCCTCGCCCTAGTGGTCGTCGCCTCCGCAATGGCCGGACAGCCGCCGGTCCATTATGCCGCCCGCTATCGCATCCCACGAGGACCATCATGACCGCCGCCCTACAACCCTCAGAACCGGCATTGGCCACCGACCGTGCCCGTCGCGGCGGCCGCGCTGGAAAGCGCGCCGGCGGCTCGGCCGCGTTCGAGCAGCCGGCTTTTCGCCAGTTGAAGAACCCGCTGGCGCCAACCAGGCTGGTCTCCGACGACGAGCTGGAATCGATTCACCTCGCTTCCCTGCGCGTGCTGCGGGAAATCGGCGTCGACGTGCTGCATGACGAGGCCCGCAGCATCATGAAGGCGCATGGCGCCGACGTGCGTGACGGTTCAGAGCGGGTGCGCTTCGACAGCGACATGATCCTCGACCTGGTGTCGCACTGCCCGTCGGAATTCACCATCCATGCCCGCAATCCTGCGCACAATGTGCGCTTTGGCGGCAACAATGTGATCGTCTCGATGATGGCGTCGGCGCCCAATTGCTCCGACATCGATCGCGGCCGCCGGCCCGGCAACCAGCAGGACTACCGCAATTTCTTAAAACTCGCGCAGATGCACAACATTCTGAACTGCACGGGCGGCTACCCGGTCGAGCCGACCGATATCCATCCATCCGTCCGCCATCTCGAATGCATCCGCGATCTCAGTGTGCTCACCGACAAGGTGTTCCACATCTATTCGCTCGGCAAGGAACGCAATGTCGACGGCATCGAGATCGCCAGGATCGCGCGCGGCATCAGCCACGAGCAGATGCTCGAAGAGCCGTCCGTCTTCACCATCATCAACACCAATTCGCCGCTCAAGCTCGACGTGCCGATGATGGAAGGCATCATCCAGATGTCGAGCAAGGGCCAGGTCGTCGTCGTGACGCCGTTCACCCTGTCGGGTGCGATGGCGCCTGTCACCATCGCCGGCGCACTGGTGCAGCAGAACGCGGAGGCGCTTGCCGGCATCGCCTTCGCCCAGATGGTGCGCAAGGGCGCCCCCGTTGGATATGGCGGCTTCACCTCCAATGTCGACATGAAGTCCGGTTCACCGGCGTTCGGCACGCCGGAATACATGAAGGCGCAGCTCGTCGGCGGCCAGCTTGCCCGCCGCTACAACATCCCCTACCGCACCTCCAACACCTGCGCCGCCAACACGGTCGACGCGCAGGCGGCTTATGAAAGCGTATTCTCGCTGTGGGGTGCCATCCAGGGCGGCGGCAACCTGATGATGCATGCCGCCGGCTGGCTCGAGGGCGGCCTGCGCTGCTCCTACGAGAAGACCATCCTGGACATCGACCTGCTGCAGATGGTGGCCGAATTCCTGACCCCGCTCGACCTTTCCGAAGAGGCACTCGGCTTCGACGCCATCCAGTCGGTCGGCCCGGGCGGCCATTTCTTCGGCACCCAGCACACGCAGGACCGCTACAAGACCGCCTTCTACTCGCCGATCCTCTCCGACTGGCGCAATTACGAGACCTGGGCGGAAGCCGGCTCCCCGACGGCGCTCGAAAAGGCCAACAAGGTCTGGAAGGAGCGGCTGGCGTCCTATGAGGAGCCTTACATGGACCCGGCCATCCACGAGGAACTCAACGCCTTCGTCGCCAAGCGGCGGTCCGAGGGCGGCGCGCCGACCGATTTTTGATCATCTGTGTTGTTGATGAACAGTCGACCCCCACTCCGTCGAGCTGCGCTCGACACCTCTCCCCCGATCCACGGGGTAGAGGAAGGGCGCGAGCTTATACCGGCTAGCGCCCTTCCTCTCCCTCCGGAGGGGAGAGAGGTGGCGCTGCGAAGCAGCGACGGAGTGGGGGAAGCCATTCACGAAACACGCAGCCGTCGCGAAACAGGCACGCCCCACTCCCCCGATTCAATCTCTCCAAAAGCGGACCTATCTTGATGAAATCTCACGTAAAAGCGGTTGTCATCGGCGGCGGCGTCGTCGGCTGCTCGGTTCTCTACCACCTGGCCAAGGCCGGCTGGACCGACATCATGCTGATCGAGCGCTCTGAACTCACATCCGGCTCGTCCTGGCACGCGGCGGGCGGCTTCCACACGCTGAACGGCGACCCCAACGTCGCCAAGCTGCAGGCCTATACGGTGCAGCTCTACAAGGAGATCGAGGAGATATCCGGCCAGTCCTGCTCGCTGCATTTGACCGGCGGCGTGATGATGGCCGATACGCCCGAGCGCATGGACTTCCTGCGCCTTGCCCACGCCAAGGGCCGCTATCTCGGCATGGACACAGAGCTGATCACCCCTTCCGAAGCCAAGGCGATGTTCCCGCTGATGGACGAGACCAATTTCGTCGGCGCCATGTGGGATCCGGTCGAAGGCCATCTCGACCCGTCCGGCACCACCATCGCCTATTCAAAGGCGGCGAAAAAACTCGGCGCCGAGATCGTGCTGCGCAACCGCGTCGTGGAATTGACGCAGGAGGTCGACGGCACCTGGAATGTCGTCACCGAACAGGGCACGGTGAAGGCCGAGCATGTCGTCAACTGCGGCGGCCTGTGGGCGCGCGAGATCGGCCGCATGGTCGGCGTCGAGCTGCCGGTTCTTGCCATGGAGCACATGTATCTGCTCACCGAGCCGATGCCGGAGGTCGAGGAATTCAACAAGTCGACCGGCCGCGAAATGATCGGCGTGCTCGACTTCAAGGGCGAGATCTACACCCGCCAGGAGCGCAACGGCATCCTGCTCGGCACCTATGAAAAAGCCTGTAAGCCATGGTCGCCGGTCAACACGCCGTGGGATTTCGGCCATGAATTGCTGCCCCCCGACCTCGACCGCATCGCGCCGTCGCTGGAAATCGGCTTCAAGCATTTCCCCGGCATCGAGAAGGCCGGCATCAAGCAGATCATCAACGGCCCCTTCACCTTCGCACTGGACGGCAACCCGCTGGTCGGCCCGGTGCAGGGCCTGACCAATTTCTGGTGCGCCTGCGCCGTGATGGCCGGCTTCAGCCAAGGCGGCGGCGTCGGTCTGGCGCTGTCGAACTGGATGGTGCATGGCGATCCTGGCTTCGATGTCTGGGGCATGGATGTTACACGCTTCGGTGAATGGGCCGGCCTGCGCTACACCAACGCCAAGGTGCGGGAAAACTATTCGCGCCGCTTCTCCATCCGCTTCCCCAATGAGGAACTGCCGGCGGCACGTCCGGCGCAGACGACGCCGCTCTACGACACGATGCTGGCCAGCAACGCGGTCATGGGCGACAGCTGGGGCCTCGAAACCCCGCTCTGGTTCGCACCTGAAGGCAAGGAACCCAGGGATATCGTCTCCTTCCATCGCTCCAACGATTTTGGGCCGATCGGCGAGGAAGTGCGCGCCACGCGTGAGCGCGTCGGCGTCACCGAGATCGCCAATTTTGCCAAATACGAAGTCTCGGGACCCGCGGCCGAGGATTTCCTCAACCGGCTGATGACCAACCGCATGCCGAAGACCCGCCGCATCGTGCTGACGCCGATGCTCAACGAGTTCGGCAAGCTGATCGGCGACTTCACCATCGCCAAGGCGGCAGAAGACCGCTTCATGATCTGGGGCTCTTCGGCGGCGCAGAAATACCACATGCGCTGGTTCGAGAAGCACCTGCCGAAGGACGGAACGGTGCGCATCCACCGCTTCGACCAGACGCTGGTCGGCCTGTCGATCGCCGGGCCGAAATCACGGGACCTGCTGCAGAAACTGGTCGATGTCGACGTCTCGACAAAAGCCTTCCGTTTCATGGATTTCCGCGAGATGGCTGTTGGCGGGGCGCCCTGCATGGTCAACCGCATCACCTACACCGGCGACCTCGGCTATGAAATCTGGATGGCGCCGGCCTACGAACGCCTGGTTTACAAAGCAATCAAGGACGCCGGCGAGGAATTCGGCCTTGTCGATTTCGGCATGCGCGCTCTGCTCTCCATGCGCCTCGAAAAGAACTTTCCGACCTGGTTCCGCGAGTTGCGGCCGATCTATGGACCGTTCGAAGGCGCGATGGACCGCTTCATCAAGCTCGAGAAGAATGACTTCATCGGCCGCGAGGCCGCCGCCAAGGAACAGGCCGAGGGGCCAAAGCTGCGCCGCGTCTCCTTCATCGTCGATGCCGCCGACGCCGATGTCATGGGCGACGAGCCGATCTGGGCCAAGGTCAGCAAGGACTACGGCACGGTGGAAAAGCCGCATGGCTATGGCGCGCCGCGCTTCGACAAGGGCGGCAAGGAAATACGTGGCTCCAAGGCTGCCGAAGGCGCATCCGCCGTGCGCGGCATCGTCGACGGCGACTGGCGCGTGGTCGGCTGGGTCACATCGGGCGGCTATGCGCATTATGTGCAGAAGTCGATGGCGCAGGGTTATATCCCCGCAGCGCTTGCCGAGGACGAAAGTGCCGGGCTGTTCGAGATCGAGATCCTCGGTCACCGGCGCCCGGCCCGCATCAATGTCGAAGCGCCCTTCGATCCGAGCGGCGAGAAGATGCGGACCTGAGGTTCGACGATGGACAGCGCGGGGCCGAAGGGCAGCTTTGGCCGCCACCGCAAGATCATGCCGTTCGAGCCGGGCTCGATCGAAGCTTTGCGCGACGCCTCCCGTCAGAAGGCGGGTTCGCTCAATCAGCATGTGCTGGGCTATGGCCCGCGGGCCGAGGCTGAGTGGGCGGCGGCAGGCATTGCCGCGCCCGACCTGGCGGCGATGCGAAAATACCGGCTGGAGCGTATCCGCGCCGAGTTGAAGCGGCGCGGCTATGCCGGCGCCCTGCTCTACGACCCCGTCAACATCCGCTACGCCACCGACAGCACCAACATGCAGCTTTGGGTGGCGCACAATCCGACGCGGCATTGCTTTATCGCCACTGAAGGCCCGGTGGTGCTGTTCGATTATTTTTCCTGCGAGCACCTGTCCGACCATTCCGGCGTCGTCAACGAGGTGCGGCCGGCGGTGTCGTGGATGTATCTCTATGGCGGTGAGCTGACCGAGCAAAAGGTCCGCCGTTGGGCCGCCGGAATAGCCGATTTGGTCAGGGAACATGGTAGCGGCAACAGCCGCATCGCTGTCGACCACATCAATCCCGAAGGCGTCGAGGAGCTGGCTCGCCTCGGCATTTCCATCGGCAATGGCGAAGCAGTGATGGAGAACGCGCGGCTGATCAAATCGCCGGACGAAATCCTCGCCATGCGCCGGGCGATTGTCGCTTGCGAAGCGGCGATGGGCGAGATGGAACAGGCGCTGAAGCCGGGCATTTCCGAGAACGAGCTATGGGCGGAATTGCATCGTGGCAACATCGCGCGCGGCGGCGAGTGGATCGAGACGCGACTGCTGACGTCAGGCCCGCGCACCAATCCGTGGTTCCAGGAATGCTCTTCGCGAAAGATCGAGGCTGGCGATCTCGTCGCCTTCGACACCGACCTGATCGGCCCCTACGGCTTCTGCGCCGACCTGTCGCGCACCTGGCTGTGCGGCGATGCAAACCCGTCGAATGAACAGCGCGCCCTGTTCCGCATCGCCGCCGACCAGATCGAACACAACATGGCTCTGATGCAGCCAGGCATCTCGTTTCGCGCCCTCGTCGAAGCCTCGGCGGTGCCGCCGGGTGACTGCTTCCCGACGCGCTACGGCGTGCTCTATCACGGCGTCGGTCTGGCCGATGAATACCCGACCTTGCCGCATGCCAGCGACTGGACATCGGACACGCCGGACGGCGTGCTGGAACCTGGCATGGTGCTGTGCGTGGAAAGCTATATCGGCCGGCTTGGCGGGCGCGAAGGCGTCAAGCTCGAAGAGCAGATCCTGATCACCGAGACCGGCAACGAACAGCTCTCAACCTACCCGCTGGATACGAGGCTGCTCGGATAGTCCGGCAAGCGCTTCTCGCATTGCCCTGACTGTCTTTTCCGGTGTTGCCCTCGCCGTGATGAACGGCAGGCCTTTGCGCCGTCCGGTCCAGCCGACGATCGCGACTTTCCGCGCTGCTGGCTCGAAGCGCTGCGCCAGCGCCCAGCTTTCGCAGTCGATCGCTGCAACATCGGCCCTGCCCTCGGCAATGGCGACGATTGAAGCGCGGTGACCGCCGCTCTCGCTACGCGACGAAAAGATGTCCAAGCCTTCGCCGGCCGCTTGCAGGTCGCGCGTCAGCGCAATGATGCCCGACATGGAATCGAGGCTGTTGAAGGTGAAGCGCTTGCCGCGGATCAGATCGAGCGGGATGAGAGCGCTGCCATCCGTAGGCGATCGAACTTCCGGTCCCTCGCCTATCCGCATCACCAGAGCGCTCGAATAGAGCTCGCCCTGCCCGCCTTCATAGGCGTCATAGCTCGGCTGGCCGACCACCTGCACATGCCTGGACAGGCCAAGTTCCATCGGCCCCCAGCAGGTCTGCGCGAACAGCAGCAAAGGATGCAGCCACAATCTATGGAAATCGAGTTCATCCGGTGGCAATGTCGCGGGATCGGGTGCGATCAATGCACCGGCAGCATCGCGAATTCCGCCCGGCACCGGCGGCAGGTCGCCATTGCGCCGCACGATGGCTCCCGGCGCGTCGATCCCCTTTTGCCGAAACGCATCGCGCAGCAGCACCCATTGCGCGTCGACCTCATCGCGCATTTCGGGCCAATCATACATCGGCAACGCCGCAACCAATTCACTCATGCCGATATCAAATCATCATGTCTGGAAAAAGGATCGCGAAAACGCGGCGTCCAATCAGAATTGGCCGACACGGATTCCGGGTAGGCCGGAATTATTCCTTGGGCGGCTCGGCGGGAACCGGCGCACTGCCGAGCCCGCTGATGCTGCGCGCCCTGATGCGCGGCTTGAAGGCCCTGCCCGGCTCAGGCGCACGCCGCAGCACCGGGTGCACGATCGGCTCTTTCGCCTTGAACGCATAGGCTTTGACCAGCGCGAAATAATTCGGATAGGCATAGCCATTGTTCATCCGCAGCCATTCCTCACGGCGGTCGCGAAACAGCTTGGGCAGCTTGTACCAGGCCACGGTCGGGGTCTTGTGATGGACGAAATGCAGATTGTTGTTGAGGAACAGGAACGACAGCGGCGAGCGCTCGACGATCACCGTACGGCCTTCCGGATGTTCCGACCATTGATGCTCGGCGAACGTACGGATCGAGATCAGCGACTGGCCGAGCCAGACCGGCACCAGAATGTAAAGCCACAGCGGGATGCCGAAGCCGAACTGAACGATCGGCAGCACGACGGCCAGGCCGATCGCATGCAGCAGCCAGGCCTTGCGGATCGGCTTGTCGCCGGCGATCACCTGCTTGGCATCGTCGATGAAGAAGCCGACGCAGGACAGCCACGGGCCGAGCACGAAGCGGCCTGCCATGGTGTTGTTGATCTTGAGCAGGAATTTCATCGTCGGCGGCAGCTCGTCATGCTGCCAGAGCGCCTGATAATAGCTTTCCGGGTCATCGAGCGGGTCGGTCAGCCGCTCGTCGGCGTGGTGACGCAGATGAATGGTCTTGAAGCGGCGGAACGGCCAGACCAGACCGATCGGCAGAAACACGAAGGCTTCGTTGACCCGCGCGTTGCGCGTCGGATGCCCGTGCAGCACTTCGTGCATGATCGACGACTGCAATGCGGCGGTGAAGGCGAGGACGGCGAGCGCCAGGACGGGATAGGAAGGCCAGAGCAGGAAACCGGTGGCGAGCCATGTCGCGTAGCAGAAGAAGGCGAGTACCACGGTTGGCCACTCAATGGCCCGTACGCTGTGTCGCCTGATGCTCTTGCTCGTCATGCTATCGACCACTGCCCCTCAGTCGCCGGAATCCCAATTGATTCCTGACAGCATTGTGTCAGGAGAAATGATTCCACTCAACGAGACAAAGTGCACGAACTGTTGCGATTGCGCATTTTTGACCGCACATGTTATACATTGTAAACAGACTTAGGGATTCATTTACGCCTAACGCCACCCTCGGAGCGGTTCCGGCGCAAATTTTTCCTCAATCCAGGTGGAGCACGGACATGGACAAGCGCGACCTGTCGACGATCTTCCGCGAGCGACTGAAGATGCTCTTGACACGCTCCGACCTGAATCAGTCGGCCTTCGCAACCGCGGTCGGCATCGACCGCTCGGCGCTGTCGCAACTGCTGTCGGGCGCCTCGACGCGCCTGCCCCGCGCCGAAACACTGCTCAACATCGCCGCCGAGTTCAAGGTGTCGCTCGATTGGCTCCTCGGCCTCAGCCAGGACGAAGGTCTCACCGGCGAAATCCGCGAAAGCCTGGAGATCGAAGAGGCACCGGATGGTTTCGACCGCACGCTGTTGGCCAAATGGCATGCCGAGGCGGCAGGCACCAAGATCCGCTACGTGCCTGCCGGCATTCCCGATCTTCTGCGCACCGAAGCGCTGGTCGACTACGAAGCCGGCATCGCCAACAAGAGCCGCCTGGCGCAGGCCGGCGAAACGCAATACCGCATCGACTACAACAGGCGGCCTGAGACCGACATGGAAGTCTGCATGCCGCGCCACACGCTGGAGATATTTGCCCGCGGGCTGGGTGTCTGGGACCGTTTCCCCGAAGCCGACCGGCGCGCGCAGCTGCTGCACATGGCGACGCTGCTCGACGACCTCTATCCGACCTTCCGGCTGTTTCTCTATGACGGGCGCATGCGCTATTCGATCCCCTACACAATCTTCGGCCCTTATCGCGCCGCCATCTATGTCGGCGACATGTATCTGGTGCTCAACGCCACCCAGCCGATCCAGACGTTGATCCAGCATTTCGACAATCTGATCCGGGCCGCCGACATCAATGCGCACGAGGCGTCCGGCTTCGCGCACAGACTGGCCGGCATGTCGTTCCCAACAGGCACTGTCTGATCTTCGGCAACAATGATCCTTCGGACGGAAACCGGCCTCCGCATTGGTGGCCGCGTTGCCGCCATTCCATTGACTACACATAAAGACTTCTTTATATCCTTATTCGACTTCGAAACATGAAAGCCAATCCGATGACGACCACCAACCCGATCGATGCTCTGCTGGCCGAAAAGGGCGTGCTGCTGGCCGATGGCGCCACCGGCACAAACCTGTTCGCCATGGGGCTGGAAGCCGGCGAGGCGCCCGAGTTGCTCAACGAGACGGCGCCTGACACCATCACCAGCCTGCATCAGAATTTCGTCGATGCCGGGGCCGACATCATCCTCACCAACTCGTTCGGCGGCACCCGCCACCGGCTGAAGCTGCATCATGCGCAGGACCGTGTGCATGCGCTGAACAAGCGCGCCGCCGAGATCGCCCGTGCTGTCGCCGACAAGGCCGGCCGCAAGGTGATCGTCGCCGGTTCGGTCGGCCCGACCGGCGAATTGCTGGTGCCGCTCGGCGCCATGACCTACGACGAGGCGGTCGACGCCTTCGCCGAGCAGATCGAGGGTCTCAAGGAAGGCGGCGCCGAAGTCGCCTGGATCGAGACGATGTCTGCTCCCGACGAGATCCGCGCCGCCGCCGAGGCTGCCATCCGCGTCGGCCTGCCTTACACCTATACCGGTTCCTTCGACACCGCCGGCCGCACCATGATGGGCCTGCTACCCAGGGATATCCACGGCGTCACCGACGGGCTGTCGCAGGCGCCGCTTGGCGTTGGCGCCAATTGCGGCGTCGGCGCGTCTGACATCCTGGCCTCGCTGCTCGACATGACCGAGGCGAAGCCGGAGGCAACGGTGATCGTCAAGGGCAATTGCGGCATTCCCGAATTCCGCGGCACCGAAATCCATTATTCCGGCACACCCGAACTGATGGCCGACTATGTCAGGCTCGCCGTCGATGGCGGCGCCAAAATAATCGGCGGCTGCTGCGGCACCTCGTTCCAGCACCTTGCCGCCATGCGCAAGGCGCTCGACGCGCACACCAAGGCGGATCGTCCGACGGTTGCCGCGATCGTCGAGCGCATCGGCCCGATGCGCAACAAGGTGGCGACGGAAAATACCGCCGAGACCAGCGAAGCCCGCCGCGAGCGCCGCCGCAGCCGGGCCTGAGCTTATCGGTTTCGATTATTCGCTGTTGTCGGCGTAGCTCGACTGCGCCGACTTGAAGTCGACCACATTGTCGCTGTGCATCGTCATCAGCGCGCCGGATGAAACCGGATCGGTTATCTGCTCCAGCATGATGCGGAAGCGGTCGTTGGTCAGCGCCGACATGGCGGTGTGGCGCGCCTGCGCGACATCGTCACTGATACGCCTGGATTCCGATGATGGGGCCGATGAAACCGCCGAAGCATCTCGTGCCGGCGGTGTCGAGTTGGCGATAGTCCTGATCTGCAATTTCGGCTCCCTCAAGCCCGGTACACCTGTCCTGCGTAACAAGCAGGGGGTTGCGATCCGCTACCGGAAATGCCGCGCAATTTAACGACCTGGAGATTCTCCGAAAAAAGGCCGGCAAGGGAATGAACCCCTCGCCGGCATGCCTCACCCGCCCGCGGTCGGTTTCCCCTGTCAGAACGATCCCATCTGAAAGAAACCGGCCGTCATCACCACTACCGATTACCGCCCAGCGCCGAGGCAAGGCGCACAAGCGAGAGGAACTCGGACCTGTACCCAAACGGGTCGGCTCCTCGAGCGGCAGTGGCGATCTCCATGATCTTGTCGTAACCGAACTTCGCGGTCGCATCCTCGTCGCGCAGCTTCTGGCCGAAGGCGGCGACCGCGACGGAGAAGCGCTGGTCGGTGCTGGCCTGGTCGAAAGACGAGATCTCGTTGGCCGAGGTCACCGGCGTGGTGATCAGCTTCGAGACGTCTTCATTCGGCAGCTTGTAGCGGATCTTGACGAAGGCATATTCGTCCGCATTGGCAACGCCGCCATTGTCCACCGACGCCTGGCCATAACGCAGCGCGTCGATCTGTTCGCCGCCGCTGCCCTTTGGCGTGATTTCATAGATCGCGGTGACGGAATGGCCCGAGCCGATATCGCCGGCATCGACGCGGTCATTGTTGAAATCCTCGCGGTTCAAGGCGCGGGTCTCGTAGCCGATCAGGCGATATTCCGAGACCTTGTTCGGATTGAACTCGACCTGGATCTTGACGTCCTTGGCGATGGTGAACAGCGTCGACGATGCATCTTCGACCAGCACCTTCTCGGCTTCGGCCAGCGTGTCGATATAGGCGGCGGTGCCGTTGCCGTTCTGGGCGATGGTCTGCATCATCTGGTCGTTCAGATTGCCGCGGCCGAAGCCGAACACCGACAGGAAGACACCGGTCTTGCGCTCTTTTTCGATCAGCCGCTTCAGATCGTCGTCGTCGCTCTGGCCGACATTGAAGTCGCCGTCGGTGGCGAGCATCACCCGGTTGACGCCGTCCTTGACGAAGGATTTCTGCGCCAGCCTGTAGGCTTCCTTGATGCCCGCCTCGCCGGCCGTGCTGCCGCCGGGCGTCAGATTGTCGATGGCACTGAGGATCTTGTCCTTTTGGGACGCCTTGGTCGGCTCCAGGACCGTGCCGGCGTCACCCGCATAGGTTACGATCGAGATCGTGTCGTCGGCCTTCAGCTTGCTGACCAGCAGCCGAAAAGCCGATTTGAGCAGCGGCAGCTTGTCCGGCTCGTCCATCGAGCCCGAGACATCGATCAGGAAGACCAGATTGGCCTTCGGCTGCTCGGTCGGCTTGACGTCAAAACCCTTGATGGCGACATGCATCAGCCTGGTATGCGTGTTCCACGGCGTCGGCATGACGCTGACGGTCGAGTTGAATGGTGTCGAGGCCGACTCCGGACCCTTCCAGTCATAGGGGAAGTAGTTGATCATCTCCTCGACGCGAACAGTATCGACCTGCGGCAGGGTGCCCTGCTTCAGCGAGCTGCGCACGAAGGAATAGGAGGCTGTGTCGACGTCGATCGAGAAGGTCGAGACCGGATCCTCGAGTGCCGCATGCACCGGATTGGTCTTGAAATCCTCGATGCGGTCGCGGTTTTCCGGTTGCGGCTGCATCTGGTCGGCCGGCAAGGTCGACGGCTGCTGCGGCGCCATCAGCTTGGACTCGGCCGGCATGCGGGCCCGCGACGTACTGGGCGCACTTACGGCGCCATCCAATGCGAATTCGCCTGTCGGTGCCGGTGGCGCAGGCTCGGCCAGCACACCGCGCTCCAGTGCATTCTGTTGTGCCGCGCCGGAAGCAACGGTCGATTCGGATTTCTGCGGCGAGGCCGGCGCCACAAGCGCATCGGTCGCGTCGCGGCTTTCCACATCGGCGTCGGCTTTCTTGTCCGTCTCCAGCCCGGTCGGAGCCGGCTTCGGCTCGGCGGTCGTCGGCTTGACGGTCGCCGGCTTGTCGGCCAGCGTCTCGGTGATTTTCTCGTCGCCGCCGAATTTCGGCGGCTGTTCCCTCAGCATATGGAAGGTGGCGTATCCGGCGATCGGCAGGGCGACGAGCCCGGCAAGAACCGGCGTGGCAATGAGTTTCTTTTGCATGATCTCGCTCCAGAGCTTTTGTGCTCGCTCTGTGAGACGAAGCCCGCCAACCGATCCTTGGGTAACGGCAGAAATATTTTCCTGATCGTATGCACGCAGGGCGGCTTCGAAAGCACGTGCCTTGGCATCCTTGGCGGGCGCCGGCGCCGCTATATCGCGCAGTCTGTTGAGTTCGTTGTCGTCAACCATGGTCACACTTCCCCGGCCGCGCGCATCAGCGTCTTCAGCCGTTTCTTCGCTTCATGGATGTGCCAGGAAACCGTCGTCTCCGAGATTGTCATCGCCTCGGCCGCGGCCGCATGGCTCAACCCTTCGCCATAGACCAGCAGCACCGCGTCGCGCTGCTTGTCCGGCAATCGCCGGACGGCCGCCCATAACGCTTCGGCAGGGTCTTCCGGTTCGACCGACGCCTCGCCCGAGATCAGTGCATGGACGCCATAGGCCTCAGTCTTCACGGTCTCGCGGGCGGACTTTCTCATCACGTCGCGCGCGGCGTTCATCGTCACGGAATAGAGCCATGTGGTGAAGGCGCCGCCGCCGCGATAGTCGCGGATCGCTTTGCCCAGCCTGACGCAGACTTCCTGGGCGATGTCTTCGGCATCGGCCTTCCTGCCGCACCAGCGATAGGCGGCGCGATAGACGAAGTCATAGTGCCTTTCCAGCAATGTGCTGAAGGCCCTCCTGTCTCCGCCCTTCGCCCGCCCGATCAGTTCGGCGTCGGAGGCTTCGCTCTCATCCAGCATCATCGCCATCATTTGCCTGTTGGACGAACGCTAATGGCTAATCCTTGGGGCAATGGAAAGATTTTTTTGGAAACCGCCGGATCGGGACCGCCAACACCCCCGCTTGACATATCCATATCTCGACAGTTATACGTAATCAATAGCCACAGGGTTATCGATCCCGGATGACGAACGCTCACGATGTCCTCTTCAGAACGCTCTCCGATCCGACGCGTCGCGCGATCTTCGAGCGCCTGTGCCGGCAAGGCGAGCAGACGGTCGGCGCCCTGACGGCTCAGTCGGGGGTCTCTCAACCTGCGGTGTCGAAGCATCTCGGCGTCCTCAAGCAGGCCGGGCTGGTGCGCGACCGCCATCAAGGACGGCAGACCCATTACAGCGCCCAACTGGCAGCACTTTCCCCACTGACCGACTGGACGAACCAGATGAACGCGTTCTGGCAGAGCCGGTTCGACGATCTCGAAAATTTGCTCAAAAGAATGGACCAATGACCAACATTGCGACCGAAACGCGCTCTGTCATCGTCGAACGTGAGATCCCCTATCCGCCGGAAAAAATCTGGCGCGCGCTGACCCAACCGCATCTGATCGAGGAATGGCTGATGAAGAACGACTTCAAGCCAGTCGTGGACCACCGTTTCAAGCTGCGGAAGGAACCGCAACCTGACGTGAGCATCGTTGTGGACTGTCAGGTAACAGCCGTCGAGTTGAACAAGACACTGTCCTACACGTGGCAGGCCTATGGCCTTGAGAGTGTCGTCACCTGGACCCTCGTGCCGACCAGCACAGGCACCCGGTTGCGTATGGAACAGTCCGGCTTCCGGCCGGATCAGGAGCAGGCGTATCGGGGCGCGACGAGCGGGTGGCGGCAGTACTTTGCAAATCTGAGTCAGGTCCTGGCGCGGATAGATTGAAACTCGCAGGTGCGGATCGGTGGTCCGCACCGGTTGTTTTGACAGGAGGAACTATTGGACTGGAACAAGTGGGTTCGGCAAATGCATCGCTGGCTGTCGATCATCTTTGCGCTGACCGTCATCGCCAACTTCGCCACCATGGCATTCAGGCAGCCTCCCGCCTGGGTGGTCTACTCGCCGCTCCTGCCGCTCCTCCTGCTGCTGCTCAGCGGCCTGTACATGTTCGTGCTGCCCTATGCCGCCAAGGGACGCGGCGTGCAGCGTGCCGGCGGATAGGGAGTGGGGCAGAGTGGCCAGGACGCAGGGACAATCGACCGAGGCCAAGGCTGCGCCAGTGCTGCTCTCCGGCGGCAACCCGCAAATCGCCAAGGGCGACGGCGACGCCCCGGTGCAGGCCTATATCGCTGCGATGCCGGACTGGAAGCGCGGCCTGGGCGAGCGCCTCGACGCGCTCATCGTGGGCAACGTGCCTGACGTCCGCAAGGCCGTGCGATGGAACTCACCCTTCTACGGCATCGAAGGCCAGGGCTGGTTCGCGAGTTTCCATGTCTTCACCCACTATGTGAAGATGACCTTTTTCAGTGGCATCTCATTGCAACCGATCCCACCAGGCGGCACGGCCAAGAGCAAGGATGTGCGCTGGATCGACATCCGCGAAGACCGGTTCGACGAGGCGCAAATGGCGGAATGGATCAAGCAGGCCGCCGCCCTGCCCGGCTGGACCCCGTAGCGGCCACAGACGCAAGAATACGACAGAGGAGAAAGAGCGATGAAGATCAAGCTGACCAGCGTGTATGTGGACAACCAGGAAAACGCATTGCGCTTCTACGCCGACGTGCTGGGCTTCACCAAGAAGGCCGATTTCAGCAACGGGCCCTATCGCTGGCTGACAGTGACCTCGGCTGAAGAGCCTGATGGAACCGAACTGCAGCTCGCGCTCAACGACAACCCGGCCGCCAAGGCCTATCAGGAAGCCATCTTCCAGCAGGGTCAGCCTGCGGTCATGTTCTTCACCGACGACGTCAGGGGCGACTACGAGCGCATCAAGGCGAAGGGTGGCGCGTTCACCATGCCGCCGACCGAGGTGACCGGTTCAACCATCGCCCAGCTGAACGACAGCTGCGGCAACCTCGTTCAGATTACCCAACTGGCGCGCTGGTGACAGGCAGCGGTTGAACGCGTCGACGCACAGGAGACACGCAAATGACCCCCTCGCAACAGATCGACCAGCTGATCGCCGGTCTCTCGGACTGGCGCGGCGAGACGCTCGCCGACATCCGCAAGACCATCCTTGCAGCCGACCCGGACATCATCGAGGAGTGGAAGTGGATGGGCAGCCCGGTATGGTGCCTCGACGGCAACATCGTGGTCGGCAACGCCCACAAGGACAAGGTGAAGCTGACCTTTTCCCATGGCGCCAGCCTGCCGGATCCCGACAGGCTGTTCAACAATGGTTTTGGCGGCAAGGTGTGGCGGGCTATCGATGTGTTCAAGGGCGACACGCTCAATGAGAGCGCTTTGAAAGAGCTCGTCCGGGCCGCCATCGATTACAACAAGGCCAAAAAGAAGAAAAAGGCGCCGGCAGCTACTGGGGCGAAGCCACGGAAGTAAGTCTATGCTGCCTGGCCTGCCACCCAGCCCGACGACCATGCCCACTGGAAATTATAACCGCCCAGCCAACCCGTGACATCGACGGCTTCGCCGATGAAAAACAGGCCCGGCACGGATTTCGCCTGCATCGTCTTCTGGTCCAGCCCGTTGGTGTCGACCCCGCCCAGTGTCACTTCAGCGGTGCGGTAGCCCTCAGAACCGGCAGGCTTGATGCGCCAGTCATTGACTGCGGCAGCTATGGTTTTGATCTGGGCGTCGGAAAGATCGGCGAGATTGCCATCGATCCCGGTGCGTTCGGCGATCGACTGCGCCAGCCGCTTCGGCAGGTGATTTGCCAGCACGGTCTGCACCGCCTGCCGCCCATTACCGCGCTTGGCACTACGAATGAGGTCCGCCACATCAACTCCCGGCAGCATGGCGATGCGGATTTCGTCGCCCTCGCGCCAATAGGACGAGATTTGCAGGATGGATGGTCCGCTAACGCCGCGATGCGTGAACAGCATCGCTTCGGAGAACTGCGTCTTGCCGCAGGCGACTTCCGCGTCGACGGCGTTGCCGGCCAGCGGCGCCAGCCGTTCGAGCGTGTTTGCGTCGAAGGTCAGCGGCACCAGCGCCGGCCGCGTTTCGACGATGGCAAGCCCAAACCGTTCGGCAAGCTCGTAGCCGAAACCGGTCGCCCCCATCTTGGGGATCGACTTGCCGCCGCAGGCCACGACCAGAGACTGGCACCTAATCGTGCCCGTGGAGAGAGTGAGCACAAACCCCTCCACGGTTTTGCGGAGATCCTCAACGCTGGTCGACAGCACCAGTTCGGCGCCCTTGTCCTGCATTTCCGAGACCAGCATGTCGGTGATCTGGCGTGCGGAGCCGTCGCAGAACAACTGCCCAAGCGTCTTTTCGTGATAGGCGATGCGGTGGCGTTCGACGAGGGCGATGAAATCGCGTTGCGTATAGCGGCTGAGCGCCGAAATGCAGAAATGCGGATTGCCCGACAGAAAATTCTTCGGGCTGGCATGGATGTTGGTGAAATTGCACCGGCCCCCGCCGGAGATGCGGATCTTCTCGCCAGGCGCCGCCGCATGATCGAGGATCAGCACAGAACGGCCGCGCTTGGCCGCCTCCACGGCGCACATCATTCCGGCGGCACCCGCGCCGATGATCACGACATCATAGGATTGCATCAGGCTGTTCGTTCCCGCTCGGCCCACTCATCCGGCGCAGCGCATTTGTGCTGCCTGATACCGCGAACGGGGCGGACAGCCAACAGGCAAGAACAGCCAGGCAAAGGCTCAGATCAGCGTCTCTGCGAACAACGTCGTCAAGCGCTTCCAGTGGCGTTCCGCGCCCGCGGCATTGAAAACGCTATGATCGGGCACGCACCAGCCATGCGCCATGCCGGCATAGTTCTCGATGACATGATCTACTTCCGCAACCCTGAGCGCCTCGACCAGCCGCGCCGACTGTTCCGGCGGGAAACTCCTGTCGACGCCGGATGTGCCGACATAGACGCGCGCCTTGATCGAGGCTGCCTTGCGATGCGGGCTGTCGGCGGCGTCGCCGGCCAGATTGCCGCCATGGAAGCTTGCGGCCGCTTTTATCCGTTTGGGATAGGTTGCAGCCGCATTCAATGATCGACCGCCGCCCATGCAATAGCCGATGGTGCCGATCGGCCCGGTAATACCCTCGGCAGCAAGCGCATCGAGGAACGCACCGCTGTCGCTGATGGTCATGTCCTGCGTCGTGCCGGTGACCAGCGCCATCAGCGGGATTTTGGTCTTTTCCTCGGCGAAGGCGGTCTTGGCGTCGAACGGCCCGTAGGGTGCATTGCGGTAGAACAGGTCGGGCACCAGCACCGCATAGCCTTCATTCGCCAGTCGCTCGGCCATACTGTCGAGCGCCGGCCGCGGACCAAAGGCGTCCTGATAGAGAATGACGCCGGCCTTGGCAGGAGATGCGTTTGCCGAGCGGAAAAGCCCGGCATTGGCAACACCATCCCTGGTCTTGATCTGAAGGTCGTGTTTCGTCATCGCTCGCTCCGTTCGACAGATGCGCGATACATATCCGCGCAAGCCTATACGGCAAGGCGCTCCCTGAGCATGGCAGTCAAAATTTCGTGCGGGATTGCGTGACGCTATTGCTAGCCTTCTCGCACCGTCCGCGCACCGACATGCAGCGCGCGGCCGGCACCGAGCCCCATAATGGCTACGCCAAGCCCGAGCGCGACGAACAGGAACGCCGTTCCCGAAAAACTGCCGGTCCAGTCGCGGATCAGGCCCACCAGCAGCGGGCCGAATGCCGCCAGCACATAGCCGACGCCTTGCGCCATACCTGAAAGATGCGCGGCGACATGCGAATCCGGCGAACGCAGCACGATCAGGCTCATGGCAGCCGCGATCAGGCCGCCCTGCCCGATGCCTTGCAGGATCGCCCAGAACAGCACGGTCGAGGTCGGTGCGAACAGAATGCCGAGCAGCGCGATCACCGCCGTGGCAACGAGCGCCACATTGATGCCGCGCTGGTCTTTCAGCCGCATCGCGAAGGACGGCACGGCGAGGCAGGTGATGACCTGCGCCATGACAGACACCGAAACCATGGCGCCGGCGGTGGCCGCATCGAAGCCACGCTCGCGCAGGATCGGCGCCAGCCAACCGAAGATGCAATAGGCAAGTGCCGACTGCAGGCCCATGAACAGCGTCACCTGCCAAGCCAGGCGATCGCGCCAGAGACCAACGACGCGAAAGCCCCGATGACTGACCTGCCGACGGCTGCCCAGCGCCTGCGGAATCCAGATCAAAAGCACGACCAGTGTAGGCACCGCCCAGGCAGCAAGTGCCCCGGACCACGAACCGGTGACAAAATGCTCGATCGGCAGTGTGAAGCCGGCGGCGGCCGCCGAGCCGGCACAGAGCGCCATGGTGTAGAGCCCGGTCATGACGGCGGCCTTGTCGGCGAAATCTCGCTTCACCAGGCCCGGCAGCAGCACATTGCCGATGGCAATGGCGCCGCCGGCAAGGAAGGTGGCGACAAACAGCAGGGGAACCGTACCGAACCAGCGCAGGCCGGTTCCCAGCACCAGCAAGATGAGCGCCCCGAGCAAAGTGCGCTCGGCTCCATAGCGCTGGGCAAATCTTGGCGCGAAGGGCGCGAACAGACCCAGACACAGAACGGGCAGCGTCGTCAGCAGGCTGGCGCCCGTCGTCGACAGTCCGGTTGCCTGCATCACCTCGGGCAGCAGTACCGACAGGCTGGAAAACAGCGGCCGCAGGCTGAAGGCGATCAGCACAAGGCTCGCGCCAAGCACGATGCGCGCCGCACGGCTGCGCAGTTCAGGCGGCTGCGGCACGGGCAGGCTGTCGGCCTCGGCATCGATGAGTTCCAGACCCTCGATGGCGGCGGATTGCGCCGTCGGGTCAGGCTGACGAAAACTCTGGTTCATTGCGAAAGCAGTCTTTCAAGTTGGGCAAGCACCGGCGCCATGAAGGCGCGAACGGCGGCAACGGCGCGCTCGGGATTGCTCGCGGCAATGGCGTCGACGATAGCCGCATGCGCCTGGTGGTCCGGTTCGGGCAGATCGCCGTCGATGGTGGCATGGATGGTCTCGGTGATGGCGGCGGTGAAGAAGTCGTAGAGCTCCATCATCGCTTTGTTGCCGGACGCCGCGACAACCGATTTGTGGAAAGCGAGATCGCGCCGGATGAAGGCATCGCTTCCGCCGCCCGCGACGGTGCCGCGTTCGGCAAGCAGTTGCCGCATCGTCTCAAGATCGGCTGGCGTGTGGCGCATGGCGGCGAGCCGTGCCGCCTCCAGGTCGAGCGCCGCCCGCGCCTCCCACTGATCGCGCAGGCCGGTGCGCTTGACCCGGTCGAGCGCGGCAGAGGCATCGACGGTAGAGCGCACATATGTGCCCGAGCCCTGGCGCGTATCCAGCAATCCTTGCGAGACCAGCACCCGCACCGCCTCGCGCACCGTGCCGCGGCTGACCGACAGAAGCTCGGTCAGGGCTGCCTCATTGGGAATGCGCTCGCCGACGCCCCAGCGGCCGCTGACGATCTCCGCACGCAGGCTGCTGGTGGCGCTGTCGGTGAGATTGGTTCTGGTGGCGGGTTGCATAGGCCTATTCATAAGTCATCAGATGACTTGATGAATAGGCCTGCTTCTAGCTGCCGTCAAGATGCTCATCGAAGCCAACGAGCACCACGCAATGGGAACGGATCAGCTGGTGGCTCGTGCGAAGCTCGCCATGTGAAACGCCTGGACCTCCGGCGGATAGCGGTATCCCGCGCCATAGGGGCACGCATTGCGATCAAGGCAACCGCCGCTGCGGCAGGGTTCGCCATGCGCTCCCCCCACATGCGCCAGGCAGGATTGATAAGCGAATCCTTGCGCGGAATAGGCGTCGACCGGGCAGGATTTCAGGCAGGGTTTCTCGACGCAGCTATCGCAAAGGTGGGGCGCTGCCTCGGCAACTTGAACTGGAATTTCGTCCTCGAACAGCAGCGCACCGCGGTAGGCATGCCATAGCCCGTAGCGCGGATGCATGAGGATGCCGAGCGGCGACAGTTTCAGCCCCTCCGCCCGCATTGCCCATTGCTGGAACGGCAGATAGGGCTTGTCCGACGGAGAAATCGCCCGTGCGCCAAAATCCTGCGCCACGGCGCCGATCACTTCGCGCGACCATGTGTCGAGCGGATTGGCGATTGCCTGTGGCTGTTGCTCCCACCAACGCAGGAAATGCGGCCAGGGTGCCGCGCCCGCCTGCCCCACCAGCAGGACGGCCGCTGCCGGCGCACCCGATGATCCCGTTGGCGGCACATCGCTTGGCGTAAAATTGAAGCCGCCGCGAAGGACAAGGCCGTTGGCGAGAAGCGCCGCAGCAATGCGGTCAACGCTGCCGGCGGGCGTAATCATCCCTTCTTGTCCGGATCGGAGAACGCGCTCCGCCAGACTTCCTTGTGGATGATGTTGGCGACTTTAGCCCCGCCTGACTCGGGCTCCTTTCAAGTGAAGGCGTCGGGCATCGACCCCTTCTTCTTGGCGATGAAGTCCTTCAACGCTTCGTCGATGCTCGGATCGAGATGCGGCGCCTCATAGCTTTCCAGCCAGCGGCGGGCGAGTTCGTTGGCGCGCTGCGGCGCTGTCTTCTCGCCTTCGGCCAGCCACTGCTCGTAGGAATTGTTGTCGGCGATGTTGGAGCGGTAGAAGGCGGTCTGGAAATTGGCCTGGGTGTGGTCGCAGCCGAGATAGTGGCTGCCCGGCCCGACCTGGCGGATGGCGTCCATCGCCTGGCCGTTTTCCGACAGGTCGACGCCTTCGGAGAATTTCTGCGTCATGCCGAGCTGGTCGATGTCCATCATGAACTTTTCGTAGCAGGAGGCCAGCCCGCCCTCGAGCCAGCCGGCCGAGTGCAGCACGAAATTGGTGCCGGCCAGGATGGTCGAGTTCAGCGTGTTGGCGCTTTCATAAGCCGCTTGTGCATCCGGAACCTTGGACGCGCAGAGCGAGCCGCCGGTGCGGAACGGCAGGCCGAGACGGCGCGCCAGCTGTGCGGCGCCATAAGACACCAGCGACGGCTCCGGCGTGCCGAAGGTCGGCGCCCCGGACTGCATCGAGATCGACGAGGCGAAGGTGCCGAACAGCACCGGCGCGCCTGGCCGGATGAGCTGCGTGAACGACGCGCCGGCCAGCACTTCGGCCAGAACCTGCGTCAGCGTGCCGGCCACCGTCACCGGGCTCATCGCGCCGGCGAGGATGAACGGCGTGACGATGCAGGCCTGGTTGTGGCGCGCATAGACTTTCAACGCACCGAGCATGGTCTCGTCGAACACCATCGGCGAGTTGGCGTTGATCAGGCTGGTCAGCACCGTGTTGTTCTCGACGAAATCGTCGCCGAACACGATCTTGGCCATGGCGACGGTGTCCTCGGCGCGTTCCGGCGCGGTCACCGAGCCCATGAACGGCTTATCGGAATATTTGATGTGGCTGTAGATCATGTCGAGATGGCGCTTGTTGACCGGCACATCGACCGGCTCGCATACCGTGCCGCCCGAATGGTGGATCGACGGCGCCATATAGGCGAGCTTAACGAAATTCTGGAAATCCTCGATCGTCGCGTAGCGCCTGACACCGTCGAGGTCACGCACGAAGGGCGGGCCATAGACCGGCGCGAACACGGTGGCATTGCCACCGATCTGCACCGAACGCTCGGAATTGCGGGCGTGCTGGGTGTAGACGGACGGTGCGGTCTTGAGCAGCGAACGGCACAGCCCCTTCGGGAAATGCACGCGCTCGCCCTTGACGTCGGCGCCGGCCTCTTTCCACAGTTGCAGCGCTTCTGCATCGTCGCGAAAGATGATGCCGATCTCCTCGAGAACCGTGTCGGTGTTCTTCTCGATCAGCGCCAGGCCTTCCTCGTCCAGCACCTCGTAAACGTTGATCTTGCGCTTGATGTAGGTGAGCTGCGTGCCCGGGCCTCCGCCCGAACGCGCGGCCCGCCGGGCAGCAGCCCCGCCGCTGGCGCCGCGCCCACGTCGCGCGTTTGACGCTTCCTGATCGACTGCCGCGTATTCGCTCATGGTGTTCTTCCCTGAATCTGTTCTTGTCTGGAATCCATAGCGGCTGCTCTCGCCGCTTCTTGCCAGATCGTAGCCATGCACCCTATTCGAAACGGCCCGCCAGCGCCAACGCCTGTCGCAAAATCGACAAGAATTCCAAGAGAGTTACGGTCGCTTTCCTTTTGCGGGAAGTCGCAAATCAGCTATGGATACATGCCCTCAGCGGGTTAGGTATGAACGCGAAGATATGTGCCTTGCGACATGGTCGCGATGCCGGCAGGAGCTCGATACAAATGTCCGACGACGAGATCATCCTTTCCGAACTTTCCGACGACGAGTTGGTGCAGCAGATGCACGACGATCTCTATGACGGGCTGAAGGAAGAGATCGAAGAAGGCACCAACATCCTGCTCGAGCGCGGCTGGGCGCCTTACAAGGTGCTGACCGAGGCGCTGGTCGAAGGCATGCGCATCGTCGGCGAGGATTTTCGCGACGGCATCCTGTTCGTGCCGGAAGTGCTGCTTTCCGCCAATGCGATGAAGGCGGGCATGTTCATCCTGCGCCCGCTGCTCGCCGCCACCGGCGCGCCCAAGCAAGGCAAGATGGTCATCGGCACCGTCAAGGGCGACATCCACGATATCGGCAAGAACCTTGTCGGCATGATGATGGAGGGCGCTGGCTTCGACGTCATCGATCTCGGCATCAACAATGCGGTCGAGAAATATCTCGATGCGATCGAACAGCACCAGCCCGACATCATCGGCATGTCCGCACTGCTGACCACGACCATGCCCTATATGAAGGTCGTCATCGACACGATGAAGGAAAAGGGCATCCGCGACGATTATGTCGTGCTGGTCGGCGGCGCACCGCTGAACGAGGAATTCGGCAAGGCCGTCGGCGCCGATGCCTATTGCCGCGACGCGGCGGTGGCGGTCGAGACCGCCAAGGACTTCATGAAGCGCAAGCACAATGTGCGCGCTTCGGCCTGATTGGCCAATTCGGCCTGGACGACAGGAGAAGCCGCGCCCTTGCCGCGCGGCTTTTTTGTTACCAAATGATGAGGTGGCCGCGTGCGGATCAGGGCTTGGTGACGGTGTCCTCGACCGCCTTGGCCGTCGATTTGACATCCCTGCCGACGCCACGGACGGTGTTCGCGCAGGCCGCAAGGGCCAAGGCGCAGGCCAGGATGGCAATCGGCGTGATGCGCAGCAGTTTCATGGACGGTGTCTCCCTCAACAGATAAATTAGCGCCACAACAACGAAGGCCGCTCGACTGGTTCCATGGCCAAGACGCAAAAAACGAAACCGAATCAAGACGACAGGCTGCTCGTCATCGCCTGCGGGATGATTGCGCGCGAAGTTCTGGCCGTCAAGGAACAGCTCGGGCTGGATCACCTCGACCTGACCTGCCTGCCGGCGGAATTCCATTTCTACCCGGACCGCATCGCACCGGCCATGGACAAGGCGATCGAAAAAGCCAAGACCGAAGGCTACAGCAACATCTTCGTCGGCTATGCCGATTGCGGCACCGGCGGTCTGCTCGACCGCATCTGCGAGAAGCATGGCGTCGAGCGCATGGCCGGCCCGCATTGCTTCGCCTTCTACCAGGGCATGGAGGCCTATGCGAAAGTCGCAGACGACGACATGATGTCGTTCTACATGACCGACTTCCTCTGCCGGCAGTTCGACGCTTTCTTCATGAAACCGCTCGGCCTCGACAAGCACCCGGAGTTGATCAAGGACTATTTCGGCAATTACGAGAAGCTGATCTACCTCGCCCAGACCAACGATCCGGAACTCGACAAGGTCGCCGAAAAAGCCGCCAGAATGCTCGATCTCGTCTATGAACGCCGCGCCACCGGTTATGGCGACCTGACGGCCGGGATGGCGCAGGCGGCTGCAGGCGCCTGAAGCAATTCTTGCCCCGCGATGACTCAAGGCTAGATGACAGGCCGCCGTGGACGGGTAAGGTGTGCGCCACAAGCAAACAGACTGCCAGCCATGGAAACGCACTGATGACCCCTCGCCTCTTGATAGCTGCACTCGGCCTCCTCTGTTTGGCCCTGCCCGCCCATGCCGACGGCGAGATACAGAAACTCATCACCCCGGCCGACAAGACGCGGCTCGACAAATATGGCGAGACCCGCAAGGCAGCCCTTGCCGAGGCGAAGACAGGCAACCCGGCCGAGGTCAAGCAACTCGATGCCCTGTTGGCAAAGCCGCTGGTGGCCTTTTCCGACAAGGACCTGACCGGCAACTGGCAGTGCCGCACCATCAAGGCCGGCGGACCTTTGCCGCTCGTCATCTATGGCTGGTTCAAGTGCAAGGTGACCGATGACGGTTCCGGCTGGCGGCTGGAGAAGATCAGCGGCTCGCAGCGCACCAGGGGCCGTTTCTTCGACGATGGCGAGAAACGCGCGATCTATCTCGGCTCCTTCTATGTCAACAGCGATCCGGCAAAGCCCTATGGCAGCGGTCCGCAAACCGACCAGGTCGGCTACGCCTTCCGCAACAGCGCCAAGGAATGGCGCATCGAATTTCCGGCGCCCTACTATGAATCGAAGCTCGATATCATCGAATTCAAGCGCTGACTGTGTATCGAAGAGCTGATCACCAAGGATTAACCCGGACACCCTAGCATCCCGTCTATTGTCGAGAACGGTTGCTTGGAGGGGGCAAGATCCATGGCAGCATCAGAATCCAATACGCGTCCGATCGTGGTCGTCACCGGAGGCGGCCAGCATGTCTGGGCTATGATCAATGCGATCGCCGACCGCGTAGGTCCTGTCAGCGTCGTCCTCGAAACGCCTGAATCCAAAAAGCAATTGCTGCGTGGCCGGGCTCGCCGCCAAGGCTGGATTTCCGCCATCGGCCAGCTTGGCACGATGGTACTGAGTAGGTTGGGCAAGCGATTCCTGGCCGGCCATAGCGCGCGACTGATTGCCGAGGAGAAGCTGGAGGTTGAGCCGCGACCAGGCCAGGAGATCATCCCGGTAGCCTCGGCCAATGGGCTTGAGTGCCTGCAGGCGATCCAGAAGATCCGGCCAGGCGTTGTGCTGCTCAACGGTTGCCGACTAATCTCGGCTGAGATGCTGAGCAAAATGCCCTGCCCGGTGCTCAACTACCATGCGGGCATCACGCCGAAATATCGCGGCATGAATGGCGGCTATTGGGCTCTGGTATCAGGCGATGCGGAGAATTTCGGCACGACTGTCCACCTCGTCGACGCTGGCGTCGACACTGGTGGCGTGCTGAAGCAGGCGCGCGGCAGATCGAAAAAAGGCGACACCATCTCAAGTCACGCGCTACGCCAGACGGCGTTCTCGCGCGACATCTGCGTCGAGGCTGTCAGCGATGCACTGGCTGGAAAACTCACGACGATCGATCCCGGCCTGCCTTCGAAACTCTGGTATCATCCGACGATCTGGTTCTACGTCTGGACGGGCCTCAGAACTGGCATCTGGTAGCGCGTTTTTCGTCCTGGACGGCATACTGCGCGCCAGCGTTTCCGACGCGCTGGACCGGGCGCCGGCACACGCCGCAAACGAATAAACCCACCTTTCATTTTACGACATCGAAATGCGTCGCTTTTGAATGCGCGCGCGTCGTCCCATAACAAGCGGCACCACTGCGCTTGCGGCAATGCTCGATAGTTCGAGGAGTGAGAATTCATGGCCGATCTGATCGTCGTCTACTGGCGCGACATCCCTGCCCAGGTGATCGTCAAGAAGGGCCGGCAGAACGCCAAGCGCGAACTGCCGCTGCGCTTTACCGAGGCGATCGACATGTGCGCCATGCGCACCGGCGCCGGCGGTACAGACGACTATCTGGCCGAATGGCGCAAAGCCGATCCCATTCCGGTCGGCGACGACCTCGAAGCCGAAGTCGAGAAGGCATTCAACGACATCGACACGAGATATGACCGCGAGCGGCTGGTCGCTCTGGTCAAGGCGGGCGGCAAAGAAAATGTCTGAAACCATTCCTGCCAAGGAGAGGCCGGCTGTTACCCAGGCCACTCTGGTCAAGAAGGCAGCGCCGAAATCCGACTACAAGCCGGCCGACGTATCGCCGCAGCGGCGCGTGCAGCGTTCCTTCGCGGTCAGATTATGGTCGGTGCGGCACTCGCGATTACTCGAATGGTTCTACGCCAAATTCGCCGACATGTTCCTGCTCCTCCATCCCTTATGGAAAGGCATAGGCTATGGCCGTGTCGAAGGGCCGATCAAATTTGTCGAGAAGCGCGTCAAGGGCTTCATGTTCGACTGCCGCATGTGCGGCCAGTGCATCTTGTCCTCGACAGGCATGTCGTGTCCAATGAACTGCCCCAAGCAATTGCGCAACGGCCCTTGCGGCGGTGTCCGCGCCAACGGCAATTGCGAGGTCGAGCCCGATATGCCCTGCGTCTGGGTCAAGGCCTGGGAAGGCTCGCAGAACATGGTGCACAGCGACAGGATCCTGACCGTGCAGAAGCCGGTCGACCAGTCGCTGCGTGAAACCTCGGCCTGGCTGCGGGTGACCGCGCAGGCGGCCACCGCGCGCGAAGCCGCCGCTGCCGCCAAGAATGAGGCGGCCAGCACCGGGGCGTCGGCATGATCGGCCGCCAGCGCGACGAAAACCCGGCCGGCATCCACCTGCCGCTCGAACCCCTGCCCGGCCACACCTCGCGCGGTCGGCTGGAGCGCGTACTGCGGCGCGGCGAGTTCGCTGTGACGACGGAGCTCAACCCGCCCGACAGCGCCGATCCGGAAGACGTCTACAACAGGGCGAAAATCTTCGACGGCTGGGTCGACGCCATCAACGCCGTCGATGCATCGGGCGCCAACTGCCACATGTCCTCGGTCGGCATCTGCGCACTTTTGACCCGCATGGGCTATGCGCCGATCATGCAGATCGCCTGCCGCGACAAGAACCGCATCGCCATCCAGGGCGACGTACTGGGCGGGGCTGCGATGGGCGTCGCCAACATGCTGTGCCTGACAGGTGACGGCGTCCAGGCCGGAGACCAGCCCGGCGCCAAACCGGTGTTCGACCTCGACTGCATGTCGCTCCTGGAAACCTGCCGCATCATGCGCGACAACGGCAAGTTCCTGTCCGGCCGCAAGCTGACGACGCCGCCACAGCTTTTCCTGGGTGCTGCGATCAATCCGTTCGCGCCGCCGATCGACTTCCGCCCGCACCGGCTGGGCAAGAAGATCGCCGCCGGCGCGCAATTCGTACAGAGCCAGTATTGCTTCGACGTGCCCATGTTCCGCACCTACATGCAAAAGGTGCGCGACCTCGGCTATACCGAAAAATGCTTCATCCTGGTTGGCGTCGGGCCGCTCGCCTCGGCCAAGACGGCCAAGTGGATCCGCTCGAACGTGCCGGGCATCCATATTCCCGATTCTGTCATCAAGCGGCTGGAAGGCGCCCAGGACCAGAAAAAGGAAGGCAAGCAGCTCTGCATCGACATCATCAACGAGGTGAAGGAAATATCAGGTGTTTCCGGCGTTCACGTGATGGCCTACCGACAGGAAGAATATGTTGCCGAGATCGTCGATGAATCGGGCGTGCTGAAGGGCCGCCAGCCATGGAAACGTGAGATCCGCCGCGACGATCAGCTTGTCGCCGACCGGCTCGACAGCATCTTGCACGACGACATTACCGAAACGCAGGTGGACATGGTGAAGACCGCGCACTGACGGCGCGGACGGTCACCCATTCGCTTGAACGAAACCAGACAACGATATAAAGAAATCTTTATATCACGGCGGAGAGAATTTATGACCCGTACCATCGTCGCTTCGGCGACACGAGAAATCATCATCGGCTTCGACCAGCCGTTCTGCGTGATCGGCGAACGCATCAACCCGACCGGCCGCAAGAAGCTGGCCGCCGAGATGATCGCGGGCAATTTCGAGACCGTCATCAGGGACGCATTGGAGCAGGCAGCCTGTGGCGCCACCATGCTCGACGTCAACGCCGGCGTCACCTCGGTCAATCCGAACGAGACCGAACCCGGCCTTTTGGTGCAGACGCTGGAGATCGTGCAAGGGCTGGTCGACCTGCCGCTGTCGATCGACAGTTCCGTCACCGCCGCGATCGAAGCCGCACTCAAGGTTGCCAAGGGCCGCCCGCTCGTCAACTCCGTCACCGGCGAGGAAGAAAAGCTCGAAGCCATCCTGCCGCTGGTCAAGAAGTACAACGTGCCGGTCGTCGCCATCTCCAACGACGAAACCGGCATTTCGATGGACCCGGACGTGCGTTTCGCCGTCGCCAAGAAGATCGTCGAGCGCTGCGCCGATTTCGGCATTCCGGCGCATGACGTCGTCGTCGACCCGCTGGTCATGCCGATCGGCGCGCTGGGCGATGCCGGCCGCCAGGTCTTCGCGCTGCTGCGTCGCCTGCGTGAAGAGCTCAAGGTCAACACCACCTGCGGCCTGTCCAACATCTCTTTCGGCCTGCCGCATCGCCACGGCATCAACGCCGCTTTCATCCCGATGGTGATCGGCGCCGGGATGACCTCGGCCATCATGAACCCGGTGCGGCCGCAGGAAATGGAAGCCGTGCGCGGGGCCAATGTGCTGAACGGCACCGACGAGAACTGCACCAACTGGATCCGCACCTACAAGGATTACAAGCCGGCCGAAGGCGGCCAGGCCGTTGCCGCCCCGACGCAAGTCAATGCGCCGGGCGACGGCGCCGGCAATGGCGGTCGCCGCCGTGGCGGCCGTGAAGCCCGGATGGGCCGAGGGTAAGCGCGCAATCGTGAATTCACCTGCAAACATCACCGACCCGCTCGTGCTGTTCATGCCGTCGGGCAAGCGCGGGCGGTTTCCTGTCGGCACCCCGGTGCTCGATGCCGCGCGCCAGCTCGGCGTCTATGTCGAAAGTGTGTGCGGCGGACGCGCCACTTGCGGGCGTTGCCAGATCGAAGTGCAGGAAGGCAATTTCGCCAAGCACAAGATCACCTCCTCCAACGACCACATCACGCCCAAGGGCGCCAAGGAAGAGCGCTATGAGCACGTCCGCGGCCTACCCGAACGGCGTCGCCTCTCCTGCTCGGCACAAATCCTCGGCGATCTCGTCATCGACGTGCCGCAGGACACCGTCATCAACGCGCAGACCATCCGCAAGGATGCCGACACCAGGGTCATCGCCCGCGATGCGGCGATCCGTATGTGCTATGTCGAGATCGAAGAACCCGACATGCACAAGCCGCTTGGTGATCTCGACCGGCTGAAGATCGCGCTGATGCACGATTGGGGTTTGAAAAGCCTCGATTTCGATTTTTATCTGCTGCCGCAGGTGCAAGGCATCCTGCGCAAGGGCAACTGGACCGCGACCGCCGCCATCTACAAGGATGCCGACTCTGAGACAGCGCGCGTCGTAGCACTTTGGCCCGGCCTCAAGAACGAAGCCTATGGGCTGGCCTGCGATATCGGCTCGACCACCATCGCCATGCATCTGGTGTCGCTGCTGTCGGGCCGCGTCGCCGCCTCGTCGGGCACCTCGAACCCGCAGATCCGCTTCGGCGAGGATCTGATGAGCCGCGTCTCCTATGTGATGATGAACCCGGACGGCCGCGAGGGCATGACGGTCGCCGTGCGCGAGGCGATCTCGGGTCTCGTCGACAAGGTCTGCGCCGAAGGCAATGTCCAGCGCAACGACATCCTGGACAGCGTCTTCGTCGGCAATCCGATCATGCACCATCTGTTCCTCGGCATCGATCCGACCGAGCTTGGCGGTGCCCCCTTCGCGCTCGCCGTTTCGGGCGCGGTGCACATCAAGGCATCCGACATCGGCCTCAAGCTCAACCAGGGCGCCAGGCTCTATATGCTGCCTTGCATCGCCGGCCATGTCGGTGCGGATGCGGCGGCGGTGACGCTGTCGGAAGGCCCGCATCGCCAGGACGAGATGATGCTGATCGTCGATGTCGGCACCAATGCCGAGATCGTGCTCGGCAATCGCCAGCGGGTGGTTGCGGCCTCCTCGCCCACCGGCCCTGCCTTCGAGGGCGCCGAAATCTCCGGCGGCCAGCGAGCAGCGCCGGGCGCCATCGAGCGCGTGCGCATCGATCCCGATACGCTTGAACCGAAATACCGCGTCATCGGCTCTGAACTGTGGTCCGACGAGCCGGGCTTCCTGGAAAGCGTCCAGGCGACCGGCGTCACCGGCATCTGCGGCTCCGGCATCATCGAAGTGGTGGCGGAGATGTATCTCGCCGGCATCATTTCCGAGGACGGCGTCATCGACGGCGGGCTTTCGGCGCGCTCGCCACGCGTTACGGCCAACGGCCGCACCTTCTCCTATGTGCTGAAGGACGGCTCCGCCGCATTGACGGAAGATGGGCCGAAGATCACCATCACCCAGACCGATGTGCGCGCCATCCAGCTTGCCAAGGCAGCGCTTTATGCCGGCACCAAGCTGTTGATGGAAAAGCAGAACACCGAGCATGTCGACCGCATCCATTTCGCCGGCGCCTTCGGCTCCTTCATCGATCCGAAATACGCCATGGTGCTGGGCCTGATCCCGGATTGCGACCTCGACAAGGTCTCGGCGGTCGGCAACGCCGCCGGTGCCGGCGCGCGCATGGCGCTGCTCAATCGCGGCTACCGCCGCGAGATCGAGGACACGGTCAGCAAGATCGAGAAGATCGAGACGGCGCTGGAACCGAAATTCCAGGAGCATTTCGTCTACGCCATGGCGCTGCCCAACAAGGTCGATCCGTTCCCGAAACTGTCGGCAGCGGTGAAACTGCCGCCGCGCAAGACGGTCAGCGAGGATGGCGTTGCCGGCGACGCCGCTCCGCGCCGGCGTTCGCGCGAAGGCCACGAGGGGCGGAGGCGTGGACGGGAATAAGCGGCCCGCCCCCGCCAACACCTTTCGAAACTCATTTGCATGCAAATGTTTCCGGATCGTCTGATCCGGAAACCAAAACGCTGTTTTCGTGAAATTCGCCAGATACATGGCAGGCGCATTCAACCGGCATCGAACGGCAGGCAGGAAATATCTTTCAGCCGCTGCAACGCTCCAGGGGAGACAACGATGTCAATGCTCGAAAGCCTGAGCCGCTATGGCACCGCCATCAGACAAGCCCATGACCGCAGCAAGGCGCGGCGCCTGCTGAACAGCCTGCCGCCCGAAATCCAGAAGGACATCGGCTGGCCGGTGTCGCCGCGATCCAGTGAAAGGGCATCCCTCAGCAACGCTATCTGGAGCGCCGCGCGCTGATGACCTTCGCCGACAAATGCAAATTGCTCGGCATGCGCCGGGAACCTCGCATGTCCCCGGCGACCACCAGCAACCGGCTGCGAGCCGCACTTTTACCGCGTCGCTGACCACTGCGGCGCGGATCAAACCGCCGTGTAGACGCGGGCGCAAATCTTGACATTTTCAGCCACGGCACAATCTTTCGATCTAGGGGGTTCTCTTAGTCGGCTTTGGCCGAAGTTCGTGTATTCGCATGCCAAGTTTGAAAAGCCATGTCGTGTCTTTTGTCTTGCGGCACAGCCGTAAGCAGGCATTTGCCAGTCCGGAAAATCTGCAGCGCTGGATCGCGGCCGCGCGCAAGACCGAGAACCACCGGCCGCCCGCCTCGCTACACCAGCGTCTCGACATCGAGATGCATACGGTCGATGGCTTCCCCGTATACGAAATCCCACCCAAGTCCGGCGAACAGAAGCGGATTCTCTACTTGCACGGCGGCGCCTATGTCTTTGAAATCACGCCCTATCATTGGCACCTGATTGCCGACATGGCGGATCGGTTGGGCTACGCAATCACGGTGCCGATCTATCCAATCGCTCCCGAACATGATTTCCACGCCATGTTCGGAATGGTTGGCGATGTTTACCGGCAGATGCTCGCCGAGACGGAGGCCGAGGACATCGTCTTCATGGGCGATTCCGCCGGCGGCAACATGGCTGTGGTGCTGACCATGATGGCCGCCGAAGAAGGACTGTCCCTGCCGTCACGACATGTGCTCATTTCGCCGGGTCTCGACGTGTCGCTCACCAATCCCGCAGTGTTCGAGGCGGAACGCAACGACCCTTGGCTGGGCATAGCTGGCGGACGAGAGGCGATTCGTCTGTACAGTGCCGGCATCGATCCCAGCGACTGGCATATCAGCCCGGTCTATGGAGATCTGTCAGTGCTGCCAAGAACACTGCTTTTGACAGGCTCGCGCGATCTTTTGACGCCCGACAATCTGATCTTCGCGGAAAAAGCCCGCGCCGCCGGCGTTGAAATCGATCTTGTCTATGAGGAAGGCATGTTCCACGTCTGGCCGCTGATCGACATGCCGGAGGCCCGGCGCGCCCGCGAGCGCATCGTCGAATTTCTCGGGGAGAGCCGGATCGTGCAAGACACGAGAGTAAGGCCTGAACAGCGCCCCGCCGAAGCGGCGGAGTAGCTCTATATTGTCGTCCTTACCAGCCGGTCAGAACTTGCCGGTTTCCCGGAACACTTCGAAGGTCGCGCGGATGTGGTCGGCGACGGCCTTGACCGGCGCGCTGGCGTCCGGCGCCACCACCATCGCCAGATTGTAGGTGCCGATGTCGGGCATGCCGTCCTTCGGGCAGAGTTCGACCATGTCGTTGCCGAGAAACGACTTCGGCAGCGGCGCCACGGCGAGATCGGACATGATCGCGGCGCGCTGGCCGGCTGTGTGCGCGCTCATATAGGCGATGCGGTAGTTGCGGCCCTCGCGGCCAAGCGCATCGAGCGCTCCGGCGCGCCAGGCGCAGCCCTCTTCCCAAAGCGACACCGGCAAGGGCTCGCGCAAATGCGCGCAGCCACCCTTGGCGCCGGCCCAGACAATCGGCTCGGTCAGCAGCACCTCGGCGCCGAGCGCGCTGGTCTTGTAGGAATTGGTCAGCAGCGTGATGTCGAGCGCCCGGTCGTCCATGCGCCGGCGCAGATTGCTGCTCTGGTCGATAGTGACGTCGACGGCGATCGACGGATGCGACTGCGCGAAACGCTTCAGCACATGCGGCAGCACGCGCTCGCCGTAATCGTCCGGCGAACCAAGCCGCACGACACCGACAATCTCGGGAATGATGAACTTCGACACCACCTCGCGGTTGATCGACAGCAGCCGGCGGGCATAGCCGAGCAGCATCTCGCCGTCCGTGGTCAGCGACACCGAGCGGGCGTCGCGCGCGAACACGGAGCGGCCGAGAATGTCCTCCAGCTTCTTGATCTGCATGGAGACGGCCGAAGGCGTGCGAAAGACGGCATTGGCGGCGGTGGTGAAGCTGCCGGTCTCGGCAATCGCCACGAAAGTGCGCAAAACGTCGAGATCGAGCAGTGGCAGCGGATGATTGAGCGGGGCGTTCATGGCAACCGACCTTCAATTTTTCTGATACAAAACATCATTCCATTTCGTTTGATTGAACATCAGATTGGGAGGAT
>NZ_RZRO01000047.1:0-48145 GCF_003997975.1 Mesorhizobium sp. M7A.F.Ca.US.005.03.1.1 | reverse complement strand
GATCATAGGTGTTGCCGGTGACCTCGGCGGTCGACAGCTCGAACGCCTCGCCCGGATCCATGGAGATGATGTCGTCGATCGCGAAACCTTCGACCAGCGTGTCGGCGGGCGTGACCGCACCGGCGGGCGCGCCGGCCAGAAGCAGCGCCGACATGGCGGCACCCGCGAGCAGGAAGCGAGAGCGTAGAGCAAGCTTTTCCATCATCATTGTGATTGTTCCCTGTTTTGTTGTTTGTTGACCTGAGTTCCCGGCTCAGGGTTGCGGAATTTTTTCGGGGCCTGGAGACGGCCCCTCTGCCCACTTACCGTCGTGGTTTTTGTCCAGTTGGTCAACACCATATCCGGCGGCCCCGTGGCGGGCAACGAGCATTTATACGACGGCTCATTGGGCCAGAAAGGCCGGTGGGGTGTCGACGCATAGGCCAGCCAATCGAGGCTGCCGATCGAGAAAAATCTGCTAATTTCGGAGCTATTTCAGCACTGCGACCAGGTCGGCGTCAGGGAAGCAGGTGGCGGCGCGGCCGTTCTTGGCTTGCCATATGCCGATCGAGCGGCGGGTCTTGAAGCCGGGCAGGCCATCGGCGCTGCCGACATCATAGCCTTTGGCCTCCAGCGCCCGCTGCAGGGCGGCGATGTCCGAACGGTGCAGCCCGCCGACCGCGCCCCAGCTGCCGGCGAAGTTCTGATCGCCATGGGCGATGCGATCGGCGCCATGGCCGATGAACAGCGCGTACAGGTCGCTGGTGTTGTATTGCTTCAGCACGTAGAAATTGGGCGTGGCGACAAAGGCCGGGCCGCTGCGCCCTGCCGGCATCAGCAGAAAGCCTTCGGCCTTCAGCTCACTCACTGGAAACGGTTTGCCGCCGACGCGCTTGATGCCCATATCAGCCCATTGCGAGATTTTCTTGCCCTGGTCCGGGCCTTCCAGCGAACAGGAAACGCTTTCCGGCACCGTCACCTCGAATCCCCAGCCACGACCCTTTACCCAGCCATAGTGGACGAGATAATTGGCGATCGAGGCCAACACGTCCGGCGTCGAGTTCCAGATGTCGACGCGGCCGTCGCCGTCGAAATCGACGGCATGTTTCAGGAACGAGGTCGGCATGAATTGCGGCTGGCCGAGCGCGCCGGCCCAGGACGATTTCATCGCGCCGACCGGAGCCAGCCCGCGCTCGACGATCTCGAGTGCGGCAAGCAGTTCGGTGCGGAAGAAGTCCTTCCTGGTCGACATGAATGCCTTGGTGCCCAGCACTTCGAAGGCGTCATAAGGCATCTTCGCCGCGCCGAATCCGGTCTCGCGGCCCCAGATCGCCAGCAGCACTTCGCCCGGCACGCCATAGCGCTTTTCGATGGCCGCAAGTGTCCTGGCATTGGCGGCTTCGCGCGCGCGCCCGCCCGCCGTCACCGCGCGAACCGTCTTCTCGGCGAAATAGGCGCCGGGTGAGCCGAATTCGGCCTGGTGCTGCTTCTGCGGCGTGGCCGCCTTCTCGCCCGGCTTGACCAGGTCCGGCAGCTTCAGATTGGGCTTGATGCCGTCGAAGGCGGCGTCGAAGGTGGTTTTGGAAATGCCTTTCGCCTTGGCCTGTGGCCAGAGGTCGTTCTGCAGCCAGGCGCGGAACTGGTCGTCGATCTTTGCGGCGGAGGCGGGGGTGGAAAAGACCGAGAGAAGAACTGCAAAAAAGGAAAACAGAACCAATCTGAGAGGTTTGCGTTCCTTCGCACCCCTCTCCGTCCTGTCGAGGGGGGTGCTTGGCACCAGCCTGGAAGGACGCGCAAAAATCATGACCCGCATCCCCTGCCGCAACTTTGTCAAAACGCCGTCCGCGAACGCAGCGCCGCGGCCAGCGTGCCCTCATCGAGATAGTCGAGTTCGCCGCCGACCGGCACGCCATGCGCAAGGCGCGTCACCTTGATGTCGAAGCCGGACAACTGGTCGGTGAGGTAATGCGCGGTCGTCTGGCCCTCGACCGTCGCGTTGACGGCAAGGATGATCTCCTTGACCTCGCCGCCGGCGACGCGATCAACCAGCGAGCGCATGTTGAGCTGCTCGGGGCCGATGCCGTCGAGCGGCGACAGCGTGCCGCCGAGCACGTGGTAGCGCACATTCATCGCCGCCGCGCGCTCCAGCGCCCACAGGTCGGAGACGTCCTCGACGACGATGATGGTGCCGGCATCACGGCGCGGATCGGTGCAGATCATGCAAGGGTCCGATGTATCGACATTGCCGCAGGTCGAGCAGATGCGCACCTTGTCGGCCGCCTCGGCCATGGCGGCGGCAAGGGGCGACAAAAGCTGCTCTTTCTTCTTGATCAGATGAAGGGCGGCACGCCTGGCCGAACGGGGTCCCAGCCCCGGCACCTTGGCCAGGAGCTGGATCAGACGTTCGATCTCGGGACCGGCGATTCGCTTCGACATCGCTCTGATCTAGAGCAATTCCAGGAAAAGTGCGAAGCGGTTTTCCGTCCGGAATTGCGTCAAAACGAAAAGCTGGAGCGGTTCACCGTTTCCGCGAAACGGTGAACCGCTCCAGGATTTTTCAGAGCGCTTTGGAACATCTGCATCCGCATGACCGCCATATTGGGCCTTGGCGGACCGCGGGGCGCAGATCAGTTGGTCTCGAGCGGCCGGCCCTGGCTGACAATCATCGCGCCAATGGCGTCTGTGTTCTCAGGCGTCGACTGGAACCCCATCGACGCCTCTTGCGGCGCGTCTTGAACCGACGAGATGACCCTTGTGTTCAAGCTTCCGCCAAAACGCGCGGCATCCGGCTCTTCCATCGGCTCCTGCATCGCCACCACCGTCGGCTCTTGCGAGACACGCGCGGATTTCGCGGCCGGCGCGGCGGCGGCGGTCACATAGGTCTGCTGGGCGGGAGCGGATCGAACGGTTGCCGTCCTGGCTGGACGCACCGGCTCGGCGGACGCGACCATCGTCACCGGCGCGGCTGACTTGTCGGGCGCCGCCGAGGCAATAGCGACCTGCGGCTCATCCGGCAGCGGCTGCCAGTTGCGGCCGCGCTTCTCGTAGAAGGCATTGCCGCCGGCAACCATGGTGTAGTGCATGTTCTTGTAGGGGAAGCGGAGGCCGGCTGTGTGGAAGAACATGGTGTTCTTGAGCTTGGACTTGCGCTCGCCCTTCAGCACCGCGTCGGCGGCTTCCTCGACATCGGGCATTGCGCGTGAATTCATCGGCCTTGTCATGACACCTGGCGCGAACTGCCCGGGCTCGCCCACCACTTGGCAGATGGTGCTGCCATGGTTGCCGGAGCGCAGCCGGTTCATCACCACCGTGCCGACCGCGATCATGCCGTCGCGGCTCGAGCGGTTCGACTCGAAGAACATCGCCCGTTCCAGGCATTCCTTGTCCTTCGGCGTGTGGCTGTAGGCCCCTGAACTCAGGAAACCCGGCGTGATGGCGTCGGTCAGGCTGGCGACGGACATGCCGTGTGAAGTGGTCTGGCTGCAGGCAGCCAAAAACAGGGGTGAAATGACGGCGCCGAGCAACAGCGGCGTCTTCCATCGCGTGGAAATCAACAGGTAACCCTCTCACTTCGTGCCCGCCCCCAGGCTGCGGCAAGAATGAGACACTTTCGGGCAAAATGATGGCCAAAACGTTATTAACAACGTACTGTTGCCAAATTGGCACAATTTCGTGGCTTTCCAGATAGATCGAGCCGTCATTTCACAAAAGCGATGACCGCTCTCTCTTTGTTTCGCCGCAATTGCCCCAAGGGAAAGCACCACGCGATTTTTCCTGAAGCGATCTACCGCCCGGCCGCTATCGCGGCCGGCTGGCCAGGCTCAAGCTCCTCGACCCTCTCCGAAAACAGGCCGCGCCGGAGGAACAGCGTCCGCGCCTCCCTGGCCGTCGGCGCGATCTTTCCCGGCCAGTCGCTGTCTATGAACTCAGCCTTGGTGAAGTCCGGATTTGTCTCGCTTGCCGCCTCGAGGAATTCGGCGATCTCCAGCACGATCGCGCGCTCGTCCTTCGAAAGCGCCGATGTGCCGGCTTCGATCGATGGGCGATGGAGGAAATCCTCGAACAGATAGAAATAACCCTTGATGCCGACGAGATCGACGCCGTCGTCACAATCGGCCAGGATTTCCAGGATCTCGTAGATCCTGTTGCGGATACGCTGCTCGATCAGTCTTTCGGACGGCTCTTCGGCCATGGCCGCACCGAAGGCTAGAAGGGCAGTTTCATTCCCGGCGGGATCGGCAGGCCCGCGGTCAGCGCCTTGGTCTTTTCCTGCATGATCTGCTCGACCTTGGTCTTGGCGTCGTTGTGAGCGGCCAGCACCAGGTCTTCCAGGATCTCGACATCGTCTTCCTTGAACAGAGACGGATCGATCTTCAACGACTTCATCTCGAATTTTCCGGTCAGCGTCACATTGACCAGGCCGCCGCCGGCCTGGCCGGACGCTTCCAGCGTGGCGATCTCGTCCTGCATGGCCTGGAACTTGGCCTGCATTTCCTTCGCCTTGCCCATCAGGCCGAGAAGATCTTTCATGGTCGGGTCCTTTGCGGATTCGTGGCTGGATCAGGGTTCATCGTCGTCAGCCGGCGGCTCGACCGGCACTTCGGCCTCTGCCGTTTCGGCTTCCGGCGCGTCCGGAATGCGCACATCGATGATCTTGGCACCGGGAAAGCGCGCCAGGATGGCGGCCACTGTCGGGTCGCTCTTGGCATCGAGAAAAGCCGTCTCGCGTTTGGCCGATTCCATTTCGGCGAGCGTCTGGCCGCCCTCTTCCTTCGACAGCGAGACAAGCCAGCTGCGACCGGTCCAGGCGCGCAATTTCGTCGTCAGGTCGTTGAGCAGCATCTTGGGCGCATCGCTGGTCAGGCCAACGTCGATGCGGCCGGGCTCGATGCGTACAAACCGGATGCAGCTTTTGACCAGCACCTTGAAGGCGATGTCGCGCTGCGCGTCTGCCAGGGCAATGATGTCGGCCAGCGATTTCAGCGGCGCCGATTGCGCCTCCGTGACCGGCTCCGGCGGAGCGACGTAGGCAACGGGCGCAGGCGAGGCTTCGACCAGCCGCATGGTCTGCGCGCCGCCCGGGCCAGACGGCATGCGCGTCTGCGCCACCGCGCTGACGCCGTTGCCGTTGCCTCCTCCCCCTGCGGGCGCCCCATTTGGGCGCAGCGCGCCATTCTGCACCGGCGCGGCGCCTTCAAGCGATCTCAACGCCTCGTCCAGCGTCGGCAGGTCGGCGGCATGCGCCAGCCGGATCAGCACCATTTCGGCGGCACTGACCGGCCGGTTGGAGGACTGCACCTCTGGAATGCCCTTGAGCAGCATCTGCCACGTCCGCGACAGCACCCTGACCGACAGCGTCCTGGCGAAATCGGCGCCGCGCTGCCGCTCGTCCTCGGATAGCGAGGCATCCTCGATGGCCGTCGGCACGAAACGCAGCCGGGTGACGAGGTGGTTGAATTCGGCAAGGTCGGTCAGCACGGCGGCCGGATCGGCGCCGGTATCGTACTGCGCACGGAATTCGCCAAGGGCTGCCGCCACATCGCCTTTCATCACATGTTCGAACAGGTCGACGATGCGGGCGCGGTCGGCAAGCCCCAGCATCGCCCGAACCGCGTCGGCGCCGACAGAGCCGGCGCCATGGGCAATCGCCTGGTCGAGGATGGAGAGCGAATCACGAGCCGAGCCCTCGGCGGCGCGCGCGATCATCGCCAGCGCGTCGTCGTCGACCGAAATGCCCTCCTTGGCCGAGATCGAGGCGAGATGCCCGACCAGCGCGCCGGCGTCGATGCGCCTCAGGTCGAAGCGCTGACAGCGCGACAGGACGGTGATCGGAACCTTGCGGATTTCGGTGGTGGCAAAGATGAATTTGACGTGCGGCGGCGGCTCTTCCAGCGTCTTCAGAAGGCCGTTGAAGGCCTGCGTCGACAGCATGTGCACTTCGTCGATGATATAGACCTTGTAGCGGGCCGAGACCGGCGCGTAGCGCACGCGCTCGATGATGTCCCTGATGTCGTCGATGCCGGTGTGCGAGGCGGCGTCCATCTCGATGACGTCGACATGGCGGCCTTCCATGATCGCCTGGCAATGTTCGCCGAGGACGGCAAGGTCGACCGACGGCTGGTCGATATCAGTGGTTTTATAGTTCAGGGCGCGCGCGAGGATGCGCGCCGTCGTCGTCTTGCCGACGCCGCGCACGCCGGTCAGCATCCAGGCCTGGGCGATACGGCCGGTGGCAAAGGCGTTGGTGAGGGTGCGCACCATCGGCTCCTGGCCGACCAGCTCGGAGAAGTTCGAAGGACGGTACTTGCGTGCCAGCACGCGATAGGCGGCGGCCTTGCCTATCTCCAGGCTCTTTGGTCCCGAATTTCCGGCTTCGCTCATACGCCCGTAAAGCTCCAAATGGCCGCGCCCGAAGGCGGCCGATTCCTGCGCATAGTCTCGCCCGCGCTGCAATGCGTCGTCAATGTCGCGAGAGGGGCCGATGAGGTGGGAGGCTGGAACAATGACCCGTTCCGGGCTCGTTAGGGCTGCTTCCTTCCGGACCTGACCCGGTTGGCGAGTGGATCGTCCACCACCAACCTCCCGCTTTCCATATCGGCAATTGCGCGACGAAATGCAAGTGCGCCGCAGAAATCGCAAAAATATGGAATTGGCGCACCAAAGCGTGAGGGGCGCAATGATTCGCTTGCAGCCCCCCTGCCGCCGCTCTAGCGTTCCTGCGTTTGAGGAAAACAAGAAAAGCAAGGGAAACGCCGATGCTGCCGGGCCTGAAGGCCGGATTCACGCTGGACGCACGGCTGGAGGCGGACAGCGAGCAGTTGATGTGGCTTGGGCTGTGCGAGCTGCGGGTGATGAACGACCGCCGCTGGCCCTGGTTGCTGCTGGTGCCGCAGCGCCCCGGCGCGGAGGAAATCCACGACATGACGCCGCTCGACCAGGCGATGCTGACCTTCGAGACCAATATGGTGGCGCAGGCGCTGAAGAAAGCGACCGGCTGCACCAAGATCAACACCGGCGCGCTCGGCAACATCGTGCGCCAGTTGCACATCCATGTCATCGCGCGTTCTGAAGGCGATCCCGGCTGGCCAGGTCCTGTGTGGGGACATGGCCTGCGAGAGCCCTATCAACGTTCCGACTTGCGACGGTTTGCCGAAACGATCAAGGCGGCGCTATAAGCGTTCCCCGTGTCCATCCCTCAACATATTCCAGAGTCCCCATGAGCTTCCGCCTGTTTGACGCGCCTTTGCGCGAGCCGAGCCAGTTCGTCGGCTTCGCCGGCAACACGATCGACCGGCAGTCCGAGAACCGCGCCGACGATTCGGTCGACAAGGCGCTGGCCGATCCGGCGACGCGGCTGCTTCTGATGCATGGCGGCCGGCTCTATCTGAAGCTCGGCGATGGCGGCGCTCTCGATCCCTGGTTCGGTGCGACCGAGAGCGAGCCCTTCAAGGTTTCCCTGGCGCAAGGCATCCTGCTCGGCTTTTCCGAACGAGGACCGGTGCTGGCCGTGCCCGCCGGCGTCGAACCCGAACAGCTTCCGGAAACAGTCAAGGCCATCGACTACCGCTCGGTCTACATGCAAGGGCTGATCGACGAGGCGGCGGCCGGCGCGATGGCGCAAGGGGCGGCTTTGCTCGCCTGGCATGCCAGCCATCGCTTCTGCAGCAAATGCGGCACGGAATCGCAGATGCGGGCCGGCGGCTACAAGCGGCATTGCCCGAATTGCGGCACCGAGCATTTTCCGCGCACCGACCCGGTGGCGATCATGCTGACGGCGACGCGGGAGAAGTGCCTGCTCGGGCGCGGCCGTCATTTCGCGCCTGGCATGTATTCGGCCCTCGCCGGCTTCATCGAGCCGGGCGAGACGATCGAGGCGGCGGTGCGCCGCGAGACGCTGGAAGAGGCCGGCATCCGGCTTGGCCGCGTCGTCTACCACGCCAGCCAGCCCTGGCCGTTCCCCTATTCGCTGATGATCGGCTGCTTCGGCGAGCCGCTCAATGACGATATCCAGGCCGACCTCAACGAGCTTGAGGACTGCCGCTGGTTTTTTCGCGACGAGGTGCGCCGGATGCTGGAAAGGACGCACCAGGACAATCTGATCACGCCGCCGAAAGGCGCCATTGCGCATCACCTCATCCGCGCCTGGGTCGATTCAGAATGATGGCAGCGAACACCTAAAGACATTGCAGGAGCAGGACATGATCCGTCACACCGTCGTTTTCACGCTGAAGCATCCGCCGCATTCGCTGGAGGAAAAGCGGTTCCTGGTCGACGCCAAGAGGATCCTCACCGCGATCAGGGGCGTCACGCATTTCGAGCAATTGCGGCAGATCAGCCCCAAGAACGACTATCGTTTCGGCTTCTCGATGGAGTTCGCCGACCAGGCCGCCTACACCAGATACAACGACCATCCAGACCATGTCGCCTTCGTGCGCGACCGCTGGGTGCCGGAGGTCGAGACCTTCATGGAGATTGACTATGTCCCGCTGGGCGCGGTGATCTAGTCCGCAACCTTCCACTGCTCACGCGACTCGCTGGCCGGATAGACGCCGAGAATGCGCACTTCGCGCGAGAAGAAACGAAGCTCGTCCAGCGCCAGCTTGACCAGCGGGTCGTCGGGGTGGCCCTCGATGTCGGCGTAAAACAGCGTCGCCGTGAAAGCGCCCAGCTGGTAGCTCTCCAGCTTGGTCATGTTGATGCCGTTGGTGGCGAAGCCGCCCATCGCCTTGTAGAGCGCGGCCGGCACGTTGCGGACGCGGAAGATGAAGGTCGTCATCATCTTGACGTCGGGCGAAGGACGCTCGGCCCATTGCTTGTTCTTGGTCAGGACGACAAAGCGGGTGACGTTTGAGTCGGTGTCCTCGACGTTTTGCTCGATGATATCGAGCCCGTAGAGGGTCGCGGCCAGGGCCGGCGACAGCGCCGCCATGCTGCGGTCCTTGACCTCGGAGACCATTTTGGCGGCGCCGGCCGTGTCGCCGGCGACGATCGCCTTCCAACCGTTCTTGCGAACGTATTTGCGGCACTGGCCAAGCGCATGGATGTGGCTGTGCACCGTCTTGATCTCGTCGCGCTTGACGCCTGGCAGCACCATCAGCTGGAAATGGATCGGCAGGAAATATTCGCCGACGATGTGCAGCTTCGATTCCGGCAGGAGATGATGGATATCGGCGACGCGCCCGGCAATGGTGTTCTCGATCGGGATCATGGCGAGGTCGGCCTTGTTGGTCTCGACCGCGTTGAAGGCATCCTCGAAGGTCGGGCAGGGCAACGGCTCCATCGAAGGGAACATGTTGCGGCTGGCGGTGTCGGAATTGGCGCCCGGTTCGCCCTGGAAGGATATTCTGTTGGTCTTTTCAGGCATGCCGATATCTCAGGTTGAAAGGATTGTTCTGGCGCGTTCGAGGTCTTCAGGCGTGTCGACGCCGAGCGGCAGCGACTGGACGATCTCGGCGTCGATGCGCATGCCGGCTTCCAGCGCCCGCAACTGTTCCAGCCGCTCGCGCCGTTCGAGCGGCGACGGCTTCAGCGCGACGAAACGCTCGAGTGCTTCGCGGCGATAGGCGTAGAGGCCGACATGATGGTAGAGCGGCCCCTCGCCCCAAGGCGCCGTGGCACGGGTGAAATAGAGCGCCCTCAGCCTGCTGCCGGAAAGCGGCGAGCCGACGATCTTGACGACATTGGGATTGGTCTTTTCCTCATCGCGGACGATCTCGACGCCGAGCGTGGCGATATCCACCGCACTGTCCTCGAAAGGCCTGAGCGACGCGGCGATGATCCGGGGATCGATGGTCGGCAGGTCGCCCTGCACATTGACGATGGTTTCGACCTTGCGCCCGGGGTCGAGCGCGACCAGCGCCTCGTGGATGCGGTCGGAGCCGGATTCGTGATCCATGCGCGTCATCACGGCCTCGAAACCGTGCGCGCGCACCGCTTGCGCCACGCTTTGCGTGTCGGTCGCCACCACCACCCGGCCAAGGCCGGCTTCGGCGGCGCGGCGGGCGACATGGACGATCATCGGGGCGCCGGCGATGTCGGCCAGCGGCTTGCCCGGCAGGCGGGTCGAAGCCATGCGGGCCGGGATCAGGATCAGCGTGGACATTTCGGGTGCAAGGCGTCTCGAAAGAGGACAGGGAAAGTGGCAAAAGGTCTCACTGGAAGCGCCCTTATAGGTGTTGCAACGCCGCAGCAAAAGACCTAGTTTCCGCCCGATTTGACCGCCCTGGCAGGGCGGGTCACGATACCGACGGACGGAGTGGACGGTTCTGTCCGCCGGAAAAGGGAGCAAGGGGCGTATGGATTCCAACGAAGTCAACAAACTGCTCGCCGGATTGCTCGGAACCGTTTTCGTCGTCTTCTCGGTCGGCATTGTGTCCGATGCGCTGTTTGCGTCGCCGGCGCCGGAAAAGCCTGGTTTCGCCATCGAGGCCGCCGAGCCCGCCGAAGGCGGTCCGGCCGCGCCCGCCGCCGCGGCCAAGCCGATCGCCGATCTGCTGGCGACCGCCAATGTCGAGCAGGGTGCCGCCGTCTTCAAGAAGTGCCAGGCCTGCCATTCCGGCGAAAAGGGCGGCCCCAACAAGGTCGGCCCGGACCTGTGGGACCTCGTCGACCGCCCGGTCGCCGAGCATGAAGGCTTTGCCTATTCGGCCGGCATGAAGGAATTCTCCAAGGGCGGCACCGAGAAGTGGACCTACGACAACATCAACCACTTCATCACCTCGCCGAAGAAATTCGTGAAGGGCACCGCCATGGGCTTCGCCGGCCTGCCCAAGGACGAGGACCGCGCCAACGTCATCGCCTATCTGCGCACGCTGTCCGACAATCCCAAGCCGCTGCCGGCACCAGGGGCTGCCGCCGATGCAGGCGCCAAGCCTGCCGATGCAGCCGCTCCGGCAAAGCCGGCTGAGGGTGCCGCGCCGGCCGCTCCCGCCGCCCCGGCTCCGGCCGCACCGGCACCGGCGCCTGCCCAATAATTTCGATATCATCTCAACGACCTTGAAAAAGCCGGGTTCAGCCCGGCTTTTTTATTGGGAAAACCGCATAGGCGGCGACAAAGCCGCGCATGACGGTTTTCACGAGCGCCAAATCATCTAGATTGCCCATGAACGGGCATCGCGAAGAGGATAGTGCATGACGGTTGGCCGAACGCTTCTCAAGTCGTTGCTGGCGGCAGCCCTTCTGGCGGCGGGATTGCAGGCTGCCCGCGCCGACGAATGGCGCACCACCTCATCGCTGATCGGCGAGTCCAAATACGGCGCCAATTTCCAGCACTACGACTACGTCAATCCGAACGCGCCCAAGGGCGGCACGCTGAATTCGGTGGAACTCGGCACCTTCGACAGCTTCAATCCTTTCATCGCACGCGGCACCCCTGCCGCAGGATTGAACTATCAGGGTGGGCTCCTCTACCAGTCGCTGATGGCGAAATCCCTTGACGAGGGCAGCGTCAACCATCCCGAGATAGCAGACGCCTACAAGTACCCAGCCGATTTTTCATCCGCAACTTATCGGCTCGACCCGCGTGCCAGATGGCATGATGGCCAACCGATCACCGTGGATGACGTGATTTGGTCATTCAACTTTCTCAAAAAGGAAAGTCCGCAGTTCAACCGCTATTTCGCCAACGTCACCGAGGCGGTCGCCGTTTCAGATCGGGAAGTCGAGTTCCGTTTTGATCAGAAGGGCAATCGCGAGTTACCGCTGATCATGGCGGATGTGGTGGTGCTGCCGAAGCACTGGTGGGAAGGCACCGATGCCAACGGCAAGAAGCGCGACATCACCCAGCCAAGCCTTGAAATCCCGCTCGGCTCTGGACCCTACAAGATCGAGAGCTTCAAACCTGGTTCGGAAGTCGTCTGGCGACGCGTTCCGGACTTCTGGGCCGCCGATCTGGCCATCAATGTCGGGCGCAACAACTACGACACCAGACGCTACACCTACATTCTCGATGACAACGCCGCGTGGCAAGCCTTCACCAAAGGCGGATATGAGGACATCCAGGCTGAAAACAGTGCGCGATTATGGATGACGCGCTACAATTTTCCGGCTCTCAAAGCCGGCGATGTCATCAAGCGGGAGTTCAAGGCGACATCACTCGCCTCGATGCAAGGTTTCATGCTGAACACGCGACGGACAAAGTTCCAGGATCGGCGCGTGCGCGAGGCGCTCGGTTACGCCTTCGACTTCGAAACCTTGAACCGCACCCAATCCTTCGGCCTCAACACCCGCTCCAACAGCTATTTCATGGGCAGCGAACTTGCTTCGAGCGGACTGCCGCGGGGCAAAGAATTGGAGATCCTCAATCAATACAAGGGCAAGCTCCCGCCAGAACTGTTTACCCAGGAGTTCAAGCTTCCGGTCTTCGATAGCCCGAAGGCCGAGCGGTCGTACCTGCGCGAAGCGATCGATCTGTTTGCGGCGGCGGGTTGGAAAATCCAGAATGGCCGTATGACCAATGAGAAAAGCGGGGAGCCTTTTACCGTCGAGATTCTGGGCTTCGACCAGGGCGCCGAACAAACGGTCAATCCATTTGTAAATATGCTGGGAAAGATCGGCATCTCGGCTTCGTTCAGGATAGTCGATACCAGCCAGTACATCGCTCGCGTCAACAATTTCGACTACGACGTCATAACCTCTCGGCTGCCGCAGTCGGACTCGCCGGGCAATGAACAACGCGAGTACTGGAGTTCGAAGGCAGCCGATACACCGGGCTCACGAAATTACGCGGGGATCAAGGACCCAGTGGTCGACGCACTGGTTGAACGCGTTATCTTCGCGACGGATCGCGACGACCTGCTCGCCGCCACTCATGCGCTCGACCGGGTTCTGTTGTGGAATTTCTATTGCGTCCCGCAATTCACCCGATCCGTAACCTGGCTGGCCTACTGGAACAAATTCGGCATCCCGGAAAAACAGCCGACTTACTTGGGTCCCGACATCGATTCCTGGTGGATCGACCCGGACAAGGAGAAGGCGCTGGCGGCCAAATACAAGGGCGGCAATTGATGGCGGCCCTGCCTCGCCGCGACTTTCTCGCCCTGGGCAGTGCCGCGGCAGCCGCTGCCCTGTTGCCGGGCCGGGCCTTCGCCGACATTGCGACCGGCATCAAGCTGCATGGCCTGTCCGCCTTCGGCGACCTCAAGTACAAGCCCGATTTCGCGCATTTCGACTACGTCAATCCGGACGCGCCCAAGGGCGGCCAGATGAATTTCGCGCCGCCGAACGCAACCCTCAATCAGAGCTTCCTGACCTTCAACACGTTGAATTTCCTGGTGTTGAAGGGTGAGGCGCCGCCGCGCGCCGAACTCTGTTTCGATTCGCTGATGACAAGCGCGCTCGATGAGCCGGATGCAGTCTATGGCCTGCTTGCCGAAACCGTTGCCCTGTCGCCAGACCGCAACGGTTTCCGCTTCGTGCTGCGACCGCAAGCGCGTTTCCACGACGGCTCGCCGCTGACCGCGCAAGACGTTGTCTTTGCGCTGAAGCTCTATAAGGACAAGGGCCATCCGAACCTTTCCCAGGCGTTGCGGTACATGACCGACGTGGTTGCGGTCGATCCCACCACCGTCGATCTCACCCTCAACGGCAAGCAGTCGGCGCAAAACGTCCTTGCGATCGTGGGGATGCCGATCGTCTCCAAGGCCTTTTACACGGCCAATGATTTCGATGCTTCGACCATGACGCCGCCGCTTGGCTCGGGACCCTACAAGATTGGACGCGTGGCGGCCGGACAGACGGTCGAATATGACCGCGTCGCCGATTATTGGGGCCGCGATCTCCCGGTGAACCGCGGCCTCTACAATTTCGACCGCATCCGCATCGACTTCTATCTTGACCGGCAGGCGGCATTCGAGGCCTTCAAGAAAGGCGACACGCATTTTCGCGAGGAATTCACCTCACGGGTATGGGCGACCGGATACGACTTTCCGGCGCTGAAGGACGGCAAGGTCCTCAAACGGGAATTTCCCGGCGAGAAGACGCCAGACATGCAGAGCGTCGCGCTGAACCAGCGTCGTCCGCAATTCCGCGATGAGCGGGTGCGGCGGGCGATCGCCAGATGTTTCGATTTCGAATGGATGAAGCGGGCCTTGTTTTACGGCTCCTACGAGCGTTCTCAATCGAACTTCGAACGATCGGATTACAAGGCCGAAGGCCTGCCCTCGCCTGACGAATTGGCCCTGCTGGAGCCATTCCGGGCCGAGTTGCCGCCAGAGGTTTTCGGTGAAGCGGTAACACAGCCCCTGTCCGACGGTTCGGGCCATGACCGCAAGCTGCTGGGCGAGGCTTCGAGATTGCTTGCGCAAGCCGGCTGGAAGCGCGACGGCAGTTTCGTCGTCAATGACAAGGGTGAGCGGCTGCGGGTCGAAATGCTGGCGGAGGACGATGGCATCGTTCGTATCTACACCCCGTGGTCGGAGAATATGAAGGCGATCGGGATCGACGCATCGATCCGGCAAATCGATTCGGCGCAGTATGAGCAGCGGCACAGCAATTACGACTTCGATCTTGCCTTGCTGCATTGGTCGATCGGGGCGACGCCGACTGACGACAGCCTGCAGATGCTCTATGATTCCCGCATGGCGAAAATCCCGGGGCAGCGCAACTATCCCGGCACCGAAAGCAAGGCCATCGACGCCCTGATCGCGGCAGCAGCCAAGGCGAAAGACCGTATAGAACTCGTCACGGCGCTCAGAGCGCTCGACCGGGTCTTGCGCGCGCGGCTGGACTGGATTCCAACATACTATCTGGCGAATCACCGCGTCGCCTATTGGGACATGTTCGGCTTTGTCGAACAGAAGCCTGATTTCGGCTTTCCGGTCGAGACGCTGTGGTGGTTCGATAAGGGCAAGGCGGCAAGAATTGGCAAAGGCTGAGATGTTCGCTCAACGAGGGCAGAAGGCCTGATGGGCGCCTATATCCTGCGCCGCATCCTTTTGATGATCCCGACGCTGTTCGGCATCATGGCGATATCCTTCGCCGTCATCCAGTTCGCCCCCGGCGGTCCGGTCGAACAGGTCATCGCCCGGCTGACCAATCAGGGCGGCAGCGACCGCCTCGGCGGTGGTGGCGGCGACGCGGGTGCCGGCGGCAATTTCGATGCCGCCGGTGACGTCAGCTCGAAATATCGCGGTGCGCAGGGGCTCGATCCGGAATTCATCAAGAAGCTGGAAAAGCAGTTCGGCTTCGACAAGCCGCCGCTCGAGCGCTTCGGCATGATGCTGTGGAACTATGCCCGCTTCGATTTCGGCGACAGCTATTTCCGCGACATTTCGGTGCTCGACCTGATCCTGGAAAAAATGCCGGTGTCGATCTCGATCGGGCTGTGGATCACGCTGTTGTCCTATTTGATCTCGATCCCGCTCGGCATCCGCAAGGCGGTCAAGGACGGCACTCCCTTCGACGTCTGGACCAGCGGCGTCGTCATTGTCGGCTATGCCATTCCGGGCTTCCTGTTCGGCATCATGCTGATGGTGCTGTTTGCCGGCGGGTCTTTCTGGGACTGGTTTCCGTTGCGCGGCCTCACCTCGGACAATTGGGATCAATTGTCGTGGTGGGGAAAGATCGTCGACTATTTCTGGCACATGACATTGCCGCTGACCGCGCTGGTGCTGTCGGCCTTCGCCACCACGACGCTGCTGACCAAGAACTCGTTCCTCGAAGAAATCCGCAAACAGTATGTGGTGACGGCGCGGGCCAAGGGTCTGTCGGAACGGCAGGTGCTCTACGGCCACGTCTTCCGCAACGCCATGCTGATCGTCATCGCCGGTTTTCCCGGCGCCTTCATCTCGGCCTTCTTCACCGGCTCGCTGCTGATCGAGAACATCTTCTCCCTCGATGGCCTCGGTCTGCTCGGCTTCCGGTCGGTGGTCGAGCGCGACTATCCGGTGGTGTTCGCCAATCTCTACATCTTCTCGCTGCTCGGGCTGTTCGTCGGGCTCTTGTCCGACCTGCTCTACACCTGGGTCGATCCGCGCATCGATTTCGAGCGGAGAGACGTCTGATGTCGGAGGCTACAGTCCCCGTCGACGCGGCACCCGCGCGGATCAAGCGGCCGTTTCTGTCGCCGCTCAACAAGCGCCGCCTGCAGAACTTCAAAGCCAACCGCCGCGGCTACTGGTCGCTGTGGATCTTCCTCGTCCTGTTCGTGCTGTCGCTGTTTTCCGAGTTCATCGCCAACGACAAGCCGATCATCGCTTCCTACAAGGGCGAAATCCTGTTTCCGGTGTTGGTCGCCTACCCCGAGGAAAAATTCGGCGGCTTCTATGCCGTCACCGACTATCGCGATCCGGTCATCCAGGACGAGATCAACGCCAATGGCTGGATGATCTGGCCGCCGGTGCGCTACTCCTATCAGACGGTCAACAACGCTATTCCCGAAGCAGCACCGGCCAAGCCGTCGTGGCAGTATGACGCCAAGACACGCTGCAATCAGTATCCGCAGGGTGCTGCCGACCCCGCCTGCATCGTCGGCAACTGGAATTGGCTCGGCACCGACGACCAGGCGCGCGACGTGCTGGCGCGCGTCATCTACGGCTTCCGCATTTCGGTGCTGTTCGGCCTGATCCTGACCGCCGGCTCCGCCTTGATCGGCGTCGCGGCCGGCGCCGTGCAAGGCTATTTCGGCGGCTGGACGGATCTCTTGTTCCAGCGTTTCATCGAGATCTGGTCCGCCATCCCGGTGCTCTATCTCCTGCTCATCGTCGCCGCCATCCTGCCGCCGGGCTTCTTCATCCTGCTCGGCCTGATGCTGCTGTTTTCCTGGGTGGCGCTGGTCGGCGTGGTGCGGGCCGAGTTCCTGCGCGCCCGCAATTTCGAATATGTCAACGCGGCCCGGGCGCTCGGCGTGCCCAACCGCACCATCATGTTCCGGCACCTGTTGCCCAACGCCATGGTGGCGACACTGACCTTCATGCCCTTCCTGCTCTCGGGCTCGATCTCGACGCTGACCTCGCTCGACTATCTCGGCTTTGGCCTGCCGCCCGGCTCCGCCTCGCTCGGCGAATTGCTCAAGCAGGCGCAGCGCAACCTCAATGCGCCGTGGCTCGGCATTTCCGGCTTCGTCGTCATCTCGCTGATGCTGTCCCTGCTGGTCTTCGTCGGCGAGGCGACGCGCGACGCCTTCGATCCGCGCAAGACGTTCAGATGAGCGAAGCCCCCTTGCTCAGCGTACAGGACCTCAGCGTCGCCTTCAGCCAGGGCGGCGGCCAGTCGACGGCTGTCGACCACATCTCGTTCGACATCGCCAAGGGCGAGACGGTGGCGCTGGTCGGCGAATCCGGCTCCGGCAAATCGGTCTCGGCGCTTTCGGTGCTGAAGCTTTTGCCCTATCCAAGCGCCAGCCACCCCTCGGGAAAGATCGTGTTCCAGGGCAACGACCTGCTGGCGATGGGCGAGAAGCAGTTGCGGCAGGTGCGCGGCAACAAGATCACCATGATCTTCCAGGAGCCGATGACCTCGCTCAATCCGCTGCACACGATCGAGCATCAAATCGTCGAGATCCTGAAGCTGCACCAAGGCATGGCCGACCGCCCCGCCAAGGAGCGCACGCTGGCCCTGCTCAACGAGGTTGGCATCCGCGATCCGCACAAGCGCCTCGATGCCTATCCACACCAGTTGTCCGGGGGCCAGCGCCAGCGCGTGATGATCGCCATGGCGCTGGCCAACGAGCCCGAACTTCTGATCGCCGACGAGCCGACGACGGCGCTCGACGTCACCGTTCAGGCGCAGATCCTCGAACTGCTGGCCGGCTTGAAGAGCCGCAAGGGCATGTCGATGCTGTTCATCACCCATGATCTCGGCATCGTGCGCAAGATTGCCGACCGCGTCTGCGTGATGACCAAGGGCAAGATCGTCGAGACCGGCCCGACCAAGGAGATTTTCGCCAATCCGCAGCATGCCTACACAAGGCATCTGCTGGCGGCCGAGCCGAAGGGCAAGCCGCCGGCCGCCAATGCCGACGCCAAGCCGGTCATGACCGGCAAGGACATAAAGGTCTGGTTCCCGATCAAGCAGGGCTTCTTCCGCCGCACCGTCGACAATGTGAAGGCAGTGGACGGCATCGATGTCACCGTGCGCGCCGGCCAGACGCTCGGCGTGGTCGGCGAATCCGGCTCCGGCAAGACGACGCTCGGCTTGGCGCTGGCGCGCATGATCTCGTCGACCGGCATGATCCAGTTCAACGGTCGCGACATCAACCAGCTGTCCTTCAATGCAATGCGGCCGCTCAGGCGCGAATTGCAGATCGTCTTCCAGGATCCGTTCGGCTCGCTCAGCCCGCGCATGTCGATCGCCGAGATCATCGAGGAAGGCCTCAAGATCCACGAGCCGAAGCTGTCGCCCGACGAGCGCGACGACAAGGTGGCCGCCGTGCTGAAGGAGGTTGGGCTCGATCCGGCGACCCGCAACCGCTACCCGCACGAGTTTTCCGGCGGCCAGCGCCAGCGCGTTGCCATCGCACGCGCCATGGTGCTCAACCCGCGCTTCGTCATGCTGGACGAGCCGACATCGGCACTCGACATGAGCGTGCAGGCGCAGGTTGTCGACCTGCTGCGCAGCCTGCAGGCCAAGCACGATCTCGCCTATCTCTTCATCAGCCATGATTTGAAAGTCATCCGGGCGCTCGCCAACGACGTCATCGTCATGCGCAATGGCAGGATCGTCGAAGCCGGCCCTTCCCAGCAGATTTTTGAAAATCCGCAAACCGACTATACTCGGGCGCTGATCTCGGCCGCCTTCAAGATCGAGACGGCACCGGTCGGCATCGTCAGCGAGTGATTTGCGTAAAGAGGGACTAGAGGACCGCAATGGAAAAAGGCCGCATCCTGCTTGCCGTCACCGGCTTTCATCCGCAGCGCTGGCGCGACCTGCTGTCGGCCGAACGCGAGGTGGTGCTGGAGCCGGACGGCGCCAGCGACCCCTCGATCACCTATGCCGTTGTATGGAAGCAGAAGCCGAACATCCTGGCGTCGCTGCCCAATCTGCGCGCCATCTTCTCGATCGGCGCCGGCGTCGACCATATCTTCGCCGATCCCGGCCTGCCCGACGTGCCGATCGTCAAAATCGTTGCCGACAACCTCACCCAGTACATGACGGAATATGTCGTCTGGCGGGTGCTCGACCATCACCGCCAGGGCCTGCTCTACCGGTCGCAGCAGTCGAAGAAGATCTGGCATGAGCCGCAGCAGAGGCCTGCCGGTGACATTTCGGTCGGCATCATGGGCCTCGGCAGTCTCGGCCGCGCCGCGGCCTCGGTGCTGCTCTCGCTCGGCTTTGCCGTCAATGGCTGGTCGCGCAGCGACAAGGCCATGCAAGGCGTCGCGACCTATTCCGGCGAAGCTGGATTGATCCCCTTCCTCAAGGCAACCGACATCCTGGTGGTGCTTCTGCCGCTGACGCCGGAGACCAAGGGCATCATCAACTACGGCGTGCTGAAGGAGCTGCGGAAACGCAACGGCCTCGGCGGCTCGGTGCTGATCAATGCCGGGCGTGGCCGCCTGCAGAAGGATGCCGACATTTTGCGGGCGCTGGATGACGGCACGTTGAAGGAGGCAAGCCTCGACGTGTTCGAGGTCGAACCGCTGCCGAAGACCAGTCCGCTGTGGGGGCATCCGAAAGTGTTCGTGACGCCACACGCGGCGGCGACCTCCGATCCGGTGCATCTGGCGCCGATCATGCTGCGCCAGATGGACGCCTTCGAACGCGGCGAAAAGCTCGACAATCTGGTGGACCGCAAGGCGGGGTATTAGCTAGCCGGGCAGAGCGAGCTTCTTCTGCTTGTTTGGCTGGCCGCAGTCGCGTCGATCGATCGACCGGTTCATGGCATCGATCTCACCGCTCGCCTTGTCGGTATCGCGCTTGGCCTTCGAGCGCATGTCCGGCGTGAACGGGCCGAAGCCCATCGCCGGATTGGAGAAGGTCGGCTTGGCCTTGATCGGCAGGTTGTATTGCTGCGCCAAGCCATTGCGCTGCGCCAGCAACTGGTCGCACGGCACGCTGTCGTATTGCAGGGACGACTGGACGTTCGCATCCTGCTGTTCCGACATCGAAGTGCCACCGACACAGCCGGCGGTCAGCAGGCAAGAGGCCAAGATCATCATGTTCCAGCGCATCGGCTATGCTCCTCCTGATATCCCGCCCTGACGCGAGCAGATCGCAAATATCAGTCGCGCATGCAAATCGGACTTTTTCACAGCAGGAATATTTGCGAGGCGGCGAGGCTGCCCCTCCGCAGGCGCGCGGCTGACGGAGCATCAAACGAAAAACCCGCCTGTCCGGCGGGTCACTGGCGCAAATCAGCACCATCGGCGAAAATGTACCATAGCTGAGGGCAGGGTGTCAAGAAAAAATTCCTATCGCACCCGACGAAAAGCTGCCGACACCGCCGACCGGCTGTCGTCAGGTCTTTTGTTCAGCTGAGTTCGGAGCCCTGACCACAACGACCAACCCGTTGACGTGTTCCCCGCGATCCTGCCGGATCGCGGTTGGTTCCAGTGACAGGACCGAAAGCCCGTTGGCGGCCAGCACGTCGAGCACATAGCGTTGCGCATGCGCATAGCGGCGTGACGGCAGCAGCGCAAAATCGCCATCGCCAGCCAGCGTCTCGACGGAAAACGCGAACAGGCCATCCGTGGCCAGCAGGCCGGCAATCGTCTTCACCACGCCGCCCAGCGCACCGACATAGATGAAAACATCGGCCACCGTCACCAGATCGGCTTTCGGACCGGCATAGGGAAGATCCCGCAGATCGGCCTTGTCGAGGAAATCGTAGACGCCCTTGGCCCGCGCCTTTCTCAGCATTTTGGCCGAAATGTCATACCCCTCCAGCCGGTCGGCGATCGGCCGCAGCCTCTGCCCCATCAGGCCTGTGCCGCAGCCGAGATCGAGCGCCAGCGCGAAGCGGCCCGGCCTTGCCGCTCGAATGGCCTGGTCGAGCATCCCAGGCAGGCGGTAACCCAGCCTGCCGACCAGGGACTCGTCGAAGCTCTCGGCATAATGGTCGAACAAGGTCTCGACGAAGGCGCTGGGGAGCGCATCGACCGCCGGCGCCATGCCGATCAATTGCAGGTTCAGTGCAGCGCCTTGACGATCCGATGGATCGAGTTGCAACGACATCGTCCACGCCTGTGCGGCCAGATCCGCCGCGCCCGCCGCCTGCTGCATCTCGCCGAGGCGAAACCAGCCCATCGCCCATTGCGGCGTTATTTCCAGTGCACCGAGCAGCAATTCCGCCGCCGCCGCATGATCGCCATCAGCGTGCAGCATCTCGGCATAGTCGGCGCGGCGATCGGCGTTCAAGTCGCCTGACGAGGCCTGAAGCGGTTTCATGGCGGCGGGTCCTGCCGGCGGATCGAGCCGGCGGTGCTCTATGCGGGAGTCAGCAGTGACTTACAACAGGCTTCCCGCCGCGGAATTATATCCTATCTTGGAGACCATGCGCACCAGTGTTCTGCTTCATCCCCGGCCCGAGGGCCTCTATTGCCCGCCGGGCGATTTCTTCATCGACCCGGTGCGGCCGGTCAACAGGGCACTGATCACGCATGGCCATTCCGACCACGCGCGTTCCGGCCACCGCTCGGTGCTGGCGACGCAGCAGACGCTCGACATTATGGGGCTGCGCTACGGCGAGGATTTCGCTGGAACAACACAAGCGGCAAGGCTCGGCGAGACGATTGCCCTCGATGGCGTCAGCGTCAGCTTCCATCCGGCCGGCCATGTGCTGGGCTCGGCGCAGATAGCGGTCGAGCATCAGGGCACGCGCATCGTCGCTTCCGGCGACTACAAGCGGCAGAGGGACGCGACCTGCGCGCCATTCGAGCCGATCCCGTGCGATGTGTTCATCACCGAAGCGACGTTCGGCCTGCCGGTGTTTCGCCATCCCCCCGACACCGAAGAAATCGCCCGCCTGCTGAAATCGGCCGCGCAGTTCCCCGAACGCTCGCATCTGGTCGGCGCCTATGCGCTGGGCAAGGCGCAACGGGTGATGCGGCTGTTGCGCGACGCCGGCTACGACAGGCCGCTCTACATCCATGGCGCGCTGGCCAAGCTCAGTGAGTACTACCAGAGCCAAGGCATCGATCTCGGCACCCTCGAACCGGCGACCGTCGAAAGCGGCGGCAAGGATGATTTTGCCGGCGCCATCGTCGTCGGCCCGCCTTCGGCCTTCGCGGATCGCTGGGCGCGGCGGTTTCCCGATCCGATCTCGTGCTTTGCGTCAGGCTGGATGCGTATCCGCCAGCGCGCCAAGCAGGGCGGCGTCGAACTGCCGCTGATCATCTCGGACCATGCCGACTGGGATGAGCTGACCGCCACCATCAAGGAGACCGGAGCCGAAGAGGTCTGGGTGACGCATGGCCGCGAGGAGGCGCTGGTCCGCTGGTGCGAGCTCAAAGGCATCGCGGCGCGGCCGCTGCACCTGGTGGGCTACGAGGACGAGGGCGATTGATGACACCTTTGGCTGATTTTGCGCCCTACGGCGCCCCCCTCTGTCCTGCCGGACATCTCCCCCTCAAGGGGGGAGATCGGCTGCTTCGACGCTGCGCTCATTCTCGCGACGTTGGAGATTGGCGAAAGCAGTGGGGATATCCAATCTCCCCCCTTGAGGGGGAGATGTCCGGCAGGACAGAGGGGGGCGCGACAGAACGCGACGTTCCCAGATTGGCGAGGTTCACGCCGCCATGAACCGCTTCGCCGAACTTCTCGACCGCCTGGTGCTGACGCCGTCGCGCAACGGCAAGCTGACCTTGCTGACCGACTATTTCCGCAGCGTCGAGGATCCCGATCGCGGCCTGGCGCTGGCTGCCATCACTGGCGATCTCCACATCGCCGCGGTCAAGCCGGCGATGCTGCGCATGCTCGTCACCGAGCGCATGGATCCGGTGCTGTTCGGCTATTCCTACGACTATGTCGGCGATCTCGCCGAAACGGTGTCGCTGGTCTGGCCGCAAACGCCCGGAAACATCCCGAACCGCGAGCCGACGCTTGGCGAGGTTGTCGCCAAACTGCAGGCGGCAAGCCGCTCCGACGGGCCCAAGGTGCTGGCGGGGCTGCTCGACAGCGCCGGCATCTCGGCACGCTTTGCCATCATCAAGCTGGTCACCGGCGGCCTGCGCATCGGCGTGTCGGCGCGTCTGGCCAAACAGGCGCTGGCGGATTTCGGCAAGGTCGAGGTCGCGGAGATCGAGGAGCTCTGGCACGGGCTGTCACCGCCTTACACAGCGTTGTTCGCCTGGCTGGAAGGCAAGGCCGAAAAGCCCAGGAACACGGCGTTGGCATTGTTTCGCCCGGTGATGCTGTCGAACCCGGTCGGCGACGGCGATCTCGAAAAGCTCGATCCGGCCGATTATGCCGCCGAATGGAAATGGGACGGCATCCGTGTCCAGGCGGTGGCGGAGGGCGGCATCCGCCGGCTCTATTCGCGCACCGGCGATGACGTTTCGGGCGCCTTTCCGGACCTCGCCGAGGCCATGCATTTTTCCGCAACGCTGGACGGCGAACTGCTTGTCGGCGATCCCCGGGAGGCGACGGGAACCTTCTCCGATCTGCAGCAACGGCTGAATCGCAAGACGGTGGCACCGAAGATGCAGCAGCAATACCCGGCCTTCATGCGCTGCTACGATCTGCTCCAGGTCGGCGGCGAGGATTTGCGCGCGCTGCCGTTTCGCGAACGGCGCGGCCGGCTGGAAAGCTTTGTCGCGACACTCGACCCGAGCCGTTTCGATCTGTCGCCATTCGTCGACTTCACGGACTGGCAAACGCTGGAGGAACTGCGCCGGGCGCCGCCGCATCCGATCATCGAAGGCGTCATGCTGAAGCGCTGGGACTCAGCCTATGTCGCCGGCCGGCCGAAAGGTCCGTGGTTCAAGTGGAAACGCGATCCGCACACAGTGGACGCGGTGCTGATGTATGCGCAGCGCGGCCACGGCAAACGGTCGAGCTTCTATTCCGACTATACGTTCGGTGTCTGGACAGGTGCCGAAGGCGAAGAAGAACTGGTACCGGTCGGCAAGGCCTATTTCGGCTTCACCGACGAGGAGTTGAAGCAGATCGACAAATATGTCCGCGACAACACGATCGAGCGTTTCGGGCCGGTGCGCTCGGTGCGGGCCGACCGCGACAACGGCCTGGTGCTGGAAGTCGCCTTCGAAGGACTGAACCGCTCGACCCGGCACAAATCCGGCGTCGCCATGCGCTTTCCCCGCATTTCGCGATTGCGCTGGGACAAGCCGGCCAACGAGGCCGACCGCATCGAAACGCTGCAGGCGCTGCTCGACCGATAATTAGCGCGGTGCGGGGTTCGCTATGGCTCGATCGAAACGCGGATTTCGTAGATGTCGGCGGCCTTGCCCTGCTTGTCGAAGTCGGAATTGATGGCAATGGTGCCGGCCGAGCCCGGATGCTTGTCGGGAAACTGCACGTCGAACAGATATTCGTTCTGCTGCTGGCCGACCGCATAGCGCTTGCGGCCGCAGTCGCCGAGTTCGCCGAAATTGCAGTCGACCGAAATCTGCGTCTCCTTGCCTTCTTCGGAGCGGGCAATGATGTCGAACACGGCATGTTTGCCGGCCAGTTTCTCCAGCACGCCTTGTCCGACGTCGAAGCTGATCGCCGAACCGGACGCGCCGGAACGGATGCGCAGGAACGAACCGGTATCGTCCTTCATCACCTCGGCCCTGGCGTCCGATGGCGCACTGACATGCGATGCATCGGCCGGCGAAAACACATTGATCCAGTCGCGCGACTGGTCGGCGGCGCCGGGTTTTGCCGGACCGCCGTCGGCCGGTGTGAAATCGTCGTCCTCGACGGTCGGCGGCGCTTCAGGTGGTGCGGTGTCGAGTTGGGCCGACGTCTTGAACACGCCGGTCTGCACGGCGAAGAACAGGCCGATGCCAACCGCTGCCAGCAGTGTCACGGTCAGGAAGATGGCGGTCAGCGGCAGGCGACGCCCTCTTATGCGTCTTTCATCGCGGTCGGGCGCCACTTCCGTGGTCGCGCCGGCCGCGGCCGGAACCGACATGTCGATGGCCGGTGCATCGGGAAGCGAGGCGTCCGGCATGATGTCGGGAACGACGGGCAGGACGCGCGAGCGCGGCGCATCGGCAGCGGATTGCACGGGGCCGTCGACGACGACATCGGGGGACGATGCCTGTCGGCCGGTTTCGACCGCGGGCGCCGAGTCCGCTCCGAGTTCGACCGCCGGTGCATCGCCCTGCGGGCCGACATCCGGCACCGCCGGCAGGAACTCGGATTCGATTTCGGTGATTTTCGCCTGGATTGCCTTGCGGCGCTTGATGGCGACCTCAACGGTCACACCGGGATTGGCCTGGAGCGCGCGATCAAGCGCGGCAAAAGCCGAGCGATAGACCCTCTCGCGGAACGCGCGGTCCTCGGCATTGCCTTTCTCCAAGGCGTTCCGGATCGCTTTTTCGATCGCGTCCAAGCGGGTCCCTCTGTCTTTGCCTACCTTGCCGTGATCGTTAGCCGCAGGCGACCAATCAATCAACGGGCGAGCGGCGCATTCTGCCTCGCAGAGGTATGCAAAGTCCATTCCGGCGCTGTTCCGGCAACAAAATCAGCATGTTTCACCGATTTTCACGCGCGGAGAGCGCACGTACCGTGCGCCGCATCCCTTGGCGATTGATTGGCGGACAAGGCGGCGGCCGGCTTTCGAGGGTGCCATGACGCCGCCGCAGGAATTGCCAAGTCGCATCTTGAATTCGCGCCCGGTTGCGTCTATCACCGCCGCATCTTGGAGGCGTTGGCTTCCCGGGCCGCTTTAGCTCAGTTGGTAGAGCACCGCATTCGTAATGCGGGGGTCGCGTGTTCGAGTCACGCAAGCGGCACCAAAAATCTCCAACAAACAGAATAGCTTGCGCTGGTTCAGCCTCGTCGAAACTTATTTGGGTTTTGTCCCAAATAAGGAAAGTCGCCGAGTTATTGACACTAGGCCTATATCTGTTCACATAGCGCGGTTCCAGCTCTCTCCCGCAGGCAAGTCCTGTGAAACCCGCTGACAACGCGCCGACCGACCCGGTTGACGTGTTCGTGCGGGGTTGTCCCGTGGACATTTACTAGGAGACGAGACAATGAAATCTATAACCAACGAAGAATGCCGCGACATGGTTCTCGGGATGGCTTTTCATCAAGCCATACTGGCCATTGATCGAAGGGCTAGATACGAGGCTGGCCTTAAGGGCAATTCCCTGACGCAGATGATCCTACGCTACGGAGGGTTGGAAGCTGCAAAGCGTTTGCTGCAACCTTCATCTCAATTCCGTATCCATGCCGGACTAGTCGATCTCTGGACACTCGGGCGGGTTGATCTGTCGGTCGAAGCGTTGGCCGTCCAGTCGCCTCACAGGCCGTTGTTTGCGTCGGAGCTGCTGCTTGAGGCTGAGCGGCGTCTCAAGCAGTGCGATTATACCTTCCTTACACCGGCCTAGGCGGCCAAAGCCGCCGCCTGTAGCGCGACAAGCATGCGCGCCGCCCCAAGTGTCTGGGCGGCGCGCTAAAAGCCTGCAAGGGCCGCTAATTCCGTTATCACGTGCCGTAGACCGGGATTCAATTCATCAAGGTCCTTCTTCGTTGTGTTGTAGAACCTATGATGGGCAGCAGCGTCCCCGATGGTCTTCACCTTTTCGATGGTCCCCGGCGTTGTCCGGGACAGACGAATGTACTGGTTGGATTTTGCGATTCCGATGATCTCACCGAAGCCCTTTATGTCGTCTTTCGCATCAAGGATCTGAGCGAGGTGGCCCGCTTTGACGAAGGCCTCCACGAGAAGCAACTCAACCATGCGCCGACACATCACCGCTGAGCCGTTGTAAAACCCTCGATCATAGCAACCGTTCGCTTCGCGTCTTATTTGTTCCAAGTGGCGACGGCCCCCCAGGGGGATCTCGTTGGAGATGATACTGTCGCCAACTTTGGCAGTTCGGGGGTCAAGGAAGTCTGCGTATTTTTCAGCAAATGTGCGGTCACTTGACGCTTTGATGCGATGGGTACCAGCGCCAAGCTTCGCCCCCGCAACCACATTTGAATTGCTTCGCAGCTTCGCGCCAAGCCGAGATGCGTTGATGCTTGGCCTCAGTCGATTGTCGGTGAGTACCTTTGCAATTTGAGTAACGGTGACACCCTTTTCGTGTTCAGGATCGCGTGTCAGGAACCACACGACCGCGATGGCTTCATCAAGTTCCGTTAGTTTCTGTTCGGACAGATACGCCGCGAAATCAGCTAGCTGCTGTGTCATTCAACAGCCACTTTTCGTAATCGATGTGCGCGCGCGTGGTAAGGCGGAATGTCACCGGCTTGGTGTTTGGCGTCGCTATGTAGTCGTTCTTCGCGGCTGTCACGGCCCTGGAGGCAGCAGGCGCATCTATCTTCACGCCCAAAATATCAAGTGCTCGGAGCATATTCCCTGAAGTGAGCGGCGTTTCTCCAGCGTACCAAGAAATAAACTTTACTTGTTGTGTCTTAGAAGCCGATCCCAATATAACTTTGGACCTGAATTGCTCGAAACGAGCGTCCTCGCGTATGGCGTTGACCAGCGCCAACTCATCGAACGCATTTTCATTTTTCGACTTATCATTTGATCGCGACTTGCGAGGACTGCGATTTGACTTCTTGGTCTTTTCCCCTCCCGCATTGGACGTCGCAGCTTCGGGAGCACCTTGGGACTCATTCCTCGGTTTTGGATCATTGCCTGTGAAGGCGGCGATTAACGCCTCAAATGCGGTCTGCTGCACAACTTCAGAGGTAAAAGAGTTTACCGCCTTGGCGATTTCCGGCATCCGTTCGAGTAGCGAGTCGAGCTCTGTTTCAGCCATTTTCCCCTCCCAATATTGTTGGAAGGGCGAACTGTCAGCCGAGTCGAAGATTTATGCAAGTTGACGAGTCGCTTTACCGCCGCTCTTTCATGCCCGTGATCATATTGCTGAAGTAGTCATCCGACGGAGCGGCTCGGCGTTTCCCGCGGAATGCCTTGCCCTCGTCGCTGTCGAGGAAGTTCTCGACCAGCGTCTCTACCGTATTCAGATGGCCGCCGCTGTTGGCGATGACCACGCCGCCGCCAAACTCATATGAATCGTCAACGTCGAACGTTGTCTGCTTCGACAGCACAGCGATCGCGCCCTCGATCAGCCCTTCGGGGATGCCTGCCGCCTCGCAGGTGCTCAGCAGTGTGGCGTTGATCTTATCCTCCTTTCGCCCCTGCTTCTCGCGCCCAATGTCCGCCTCGTATTTGGCGGTCAGCGCTGCTTGTTGTTGCTCGAGCCGCAGCACTTCTTGTTCGAAAGGCAGGCGCACTTCCATCCAGTAGAAATCGTCAAGCCTGTAGTTGCCCCTGGTGTTGCCCTTGGGCATGGGATTGTACCAATCGCGATGGCTTTCCGGCACCTCCGCGATGTCCTTCACAAATAGAGGGGCGGCGAAACTGCCGTCCTCAAGAAACAGTGCGTTCTTGTCCATGGTCATGCCTCCCTTGCGTGTGCAGCGGCTGATTCCTCAAGCACCGCCTTGTTGCTGGCCGCCTGCATTGCAGCGGGTGTGTTGACAGCGTCTCGAACTATCTTGACGAACAGCCGCCCCGACTTGTCCACGGCTTCAAGAGCCCTTTTCAAACGGCTAAGACGAGCATAGTCGGCCGAGTGGAAACGCTCGCGGTAGTGATGGCGCATCGCATCCTGCTGCGTCTCGGTCAGGCCGGTAAGCAGCGGCTGGCCCCGCAACACCGCACCGATGATTGCTTCGTTGTTCTCTGCCTTTGCCTTCGCGATAGCTGCGGTCCTGTGCTTGGGCGGCATGTTGCCGAGGCGTGCCCTGATTTCAGCCTCCATGGACAGCGCGATACTGTCCTTTGGCGGCGGTGGAGTGCCGGTGCGCTTCTCAATGTTGGCGATTTCCGTGATGGCCCTCGTCCGCGCGGCGTCCAGCAGCGTTGCGACACGTGAGCCCGACTTCTCAGCGGCACCCGCCACGCGCAGAAGGTTGGCTTCGAATGTCATCGTCTTGTCAGCATGCGCTGCCGCTTCATAGGCGGCGAGACTATGCGCTTGCTCTCTCGCCAGCTTCACAGCGTTCGACAACCCGGAAATTACAGGGTCCGCGATAGGCGCACCTGTCAGCCTGTCCGTCTCGGCAATCCGATCAATGATACGTTCATCAAGGTCAATGGGAACATGCAGTGCCATGGTTCTTCTCCTTCAAAGTTTTCGATTTTCAATGACGAGCAGGGCGATGTTCATCCTCGCAACGGATGCGTCGAGGCCGATGAAGGCACCGGATTTTGTCTGCATCTGACGCGGTGCCAAGAGCACGTGGGCCACGCCGTCTTCAGTTCCCAGATAGCTGCCCTTCAGTCCGTTAACGGTCACAGGATCACCTGGCTGGAACGACGGACTTGCGGTAACGGTCAACCCGCTAGCACCCTTGAGGAGCCCAGTATTGCGACCATCACCAGATGGTCGGATAAGGCGGGCATCTTGCGTGCCGCCGGCATTGCCGATTAGCTCCAACACCACCCATTTGAGGCCGCTTTCAACGGTAACGATATCGCCAAGCTGAGCCATCAAACTTGTCCTGCCGTGGCTTGCCGCCACTCGGCTTCCGGGGAGACGTCGACACCGCGCATCATGTTGAAGGCGACGCGCCATCGGCACGCGAACTCGGTCGATCCGTCTTCGCGCCGCAATTGGACAAGGGGGCCGCGTTCGCCCTGGATCGCGAAATCCTCATAGGCGAGTTGATAGACATCGCCTTCGTCAAAGACGGGGGTCGTCGTCCAGCCAAGCTTGTCCACGGGGAACAGGTCGTAGATGATGTCGTCGCCGTATTTTGTCTCGATGGACCGAACGGCGAAGACGTATGTTCCGTCCTTCAGCCCGGCGATATCCTCAGTTTCGAACACGAAAATGATCACCCATTGGGTGCCGCTCGGGCTGTGGAAGAAATCGCCGGTGTAGACTTCCGGGCTCATATTCGCCTCGAATAGTCGATCTCGTGGAACGGTCGATCACGAGGATTGGGATCTGTAACCGATGGCCCGTAACCCCTGCCCAGGCACTTCTCCATGAGCATCTTCATCTCACTCGCATCGTTCTCCGACAGGCCCCCCACTCCAACCTCGCCCACCTTGTGATTCAGAAGCTTGAGGCGTTGCTGCTCGTCTGGGGTAAGCTTGCTGGTGTCGTACGTCTGCATGCCGTCGCGAGGGGGATCAACGCGGCTAAGGCCTAGCGTCTCGAAGATGCGCCGCAAGCTGTTCGCAACGGACTGGTAGGCCAAGAGAGCAGGAAGGCTAACAGTGCCATCACCAGCGAACTGTACTTCCCATTGTTCAAGAACGATTGTCGCGTTTGCGGCGCTCTTGACCAAAATATACTGCGACTGTGTGACGTTGCTTGGCCCGCCTAGGTCAGAGACGTGATTAGCAATTAGATCATGCAGCCGCCGCGCCCATTTGGAACGGCCATCGATCCCCGGCAGCAGTTCTTTGCCGTTGGTGACCCCGCTTCTGCCCTTGATCTTGCGCCGAACTGGATAGGAGGCGTCCACAGTGTACCCGTTATGTGTCTGCTATGTGCTTTTTCTTCAAGTCAAGCGGTAAAGCTAACAGTATATTAGCTGCTGTGATGCGTAAAGCTGAACCTTTACAGCGCGTTATGATGGCTTTTGTTTTAGCAATAAGGAAAATCGACTAGAAGAGCGGCCTTTAGAGACTGGCGTCGGAGGACGCTGGCGCTACGCATGCGGTGCGAAGCTGGGGCGCAAATAAATACGGCCCTCGCTCGGAATTCGTGATCTCCCGATATTTCCGGGAAAACGCGGGGCAATAGTCCCTCCAGTGCAAAAACACTGCAAAAGCTATATGTGTATATATAGGGTTTGCAGTGTTTTACGGCCGGAGGGACTATTGCCCTGCCTCCTGCCAATCCCGGCTAAACTCAAGCGCCCTTTGTCGATTGGATGCGTACACGGTACCGGGCGTCACGCCATGTATGAAGACCGGCACGGCTCCCAGTAGCTTCCTATAGTTCCCGTCGCCGCGCGTCTTGAAGTCATCGATTGTGTTGTCCACCGCTCGAACCGTCACTCCAAAACGCTGCGCCAGCCACTTCCGCTTCTGGATCGGAAGCACACCGCCAAGCTCGTCGTACCATTTCTTCAAACGGCTGCCGGGACCGCCACCACCGCCCCTTTCACCGGTCCGTCCGACGACATTCTTGTATGGCGCCAACTCATCAACGATGATGCCCGGCAGCGGGACTTCAGACAGGATACAGACGAACGCGCATTTCGCCGGCCTGAGCCACTGCGCTGACTGATTGATCAAGTCGTCATCATATCCCCGAAACACCAAGCGCAGCCTATCTATCGCCTGGACACTTTCTGCCTCGGTGAACTGCCGCCGTATTGCCTCCACCAATGGATCGATGTGCCGGACGGCATGGATGCCCTGCCTGTCCTCATAGCTCGACAGATCGTAGCCGACGAGCGCTTCGGTGTAGCTGCCCGGACACGACAGAGGTTCCAAACTGTCATAGGCAAGTGCCTTGGCGTAGCGCTCGGCCTCTAGCGCCCTCACCTGCATGCGCGCGGCTATCAGAATCCAGTCACGGTCCTTGTATTTGTCGATGCCCCGCAGATTGCCGAAGTAGATGACATCAACCCCCTCGGGAAGCATTCGCTGCAAGCCAAGCTCCAGCGATTCTTTGGTCGCGACGACCAGGCCGCGATTTCCATGGCGCTTCGCCATGTCGCGGGCCACGCTGGCTACTTCCTCGCGGTATTTGTCGGTGGAGATGTTTCCGATCTTGCCCATCGCACCGCTGTTGCCGGTCGTCTGGACGACATAGGCATTGCGCTCAGCTTCAATCGTCACGCCGGTTATGCCGGGGAAACTGTGCGCCATCAGACGCGCATCGCCCGTCGCGTCGAGCATCAGGACGGGCAAATCTTGCCGAAGCAATTTCACTTTTGGCCGGTGCTGGAGGAATACCAGTTTCGTCGTGTGTGCGGGAACCTTGTCAGTCGCCGCGACCGCCACTTCGGGCGCAAATGTGAAGGACCGCGTGCCACGGGTCCGGCCGGCCTTCATCTCGTTCTTGAGGTTTCGCAGCATGCGGATGGTAGTCGATTTGCTGCGCTCCTTTTTGAAGGCTGCAGCGTTTTTGGCTAATCGGGTGCTGTCGATGCCCGGATAAGCGACGTTGCTCCGCGCACCCTTGTCAGCTTCCTCCATGGCAACCTGTTCATCACGAAGCTGTTGCCATGTGATGCCCATACATATGAGCGTCTGGATCGGGTCGGCCTTCGGGTCTTCGGATAGCGCCGCATGGAGCCGCGTCAGATGCTCGCTGTGCAACATGTCGTCGAATGCAATGCCACCGCCCGTGCTGGTCAATTTGCTGAGCATGGATTCATCGATCACCAGCAGATCGGCCTTGCCGAATAGTTCCTGATCCAGCGTCAGCATGGCCATGTCGTGCGTCATGAAAACGATGTCGGCGCGTTCATCAGCCTGCGCGTAGTACCGGCACCCGTTTTCGTAGTGCTCGCATAGGTGCAGCGTCTTCGTTTCCTCATCGTATCGCTTGCAAAGCGAGCTCTGGATATACAACCCGGCACTGGCCGCAATCTCAACGTCACGTGGCTTGAGGCAGGGCGTGTTCTCTGGGTCTTTGGCCAGCCCATGCGTGCGACCCCGGATCACAATGCCCCGCCCACCCATTGCCTTGTACTTAAGGGCCAACTCCTCGCACAGCTCTATGGTCGGACAGAGGTAGAAGACGCGGCGCTTCATGTCCCCTCGGGCCGCACTGGACTTGAACAGGTCGGCGAGCAGTTCCAGCAGCATCGTGCTCTTCCCCAACCCAGCAGCGCCCGCTACGAGCAGCCGGGGAACAGTCGAGTCCGGTGAGGGACCTTCCACGATATAGGCATCCATCTGCTCGACCGGATTCCAGAAGGGCAGAGCTGTCGCGAATTTCATCAACTCGCGTCGCAACGTTTCGGTCGCGGCGTGCGGCGTCATCGGATTGGAGCGGCGAGCTGGTGCTACTCCTGGAACGAGGCCGCGCTTCTGCCTGCCTGCTCGGATTTTTGCTTCGTGCTTCTGGGCACGGGCAATCTGCTTGGTCAGAAACCTTTCAAGTTGGACATCGTCGCTCCACTGCCATCTGCCCTTGTGCGGCCGCGTAAGGTCCGCCTGGGCTTGAACCCACGCGGTCGCGTAGGCAAGCAGCGTCGCAGGGTCCGCCCCTTCTGGGTGCTCCGTAATCGCCGCAGCCACAACAGCCGTGATGAAGTTGTCGCGGTTATCGCGCACCATTCCATCAGAGTCATAGTTGAAGCTGAGGGCCGAGCGAAGTTTTGGAAAATTCATTAGCCGGCTTCTATTCTATTTACTGGTTAGAATTGAGCGGCTATGTTGTTGGGAGTTGGTCCTGGGTCGGTCCGCACGACACCCCGGCTCCTTCTGTTCCACACGTCCTTCTTGAGCGCCGGTCCCTCTTCAGGGATCGGCGTTTTCTTTTTCAACAGCGTTTTCCATTAGGTTTCGCACCCAGAACTCATGGTTGATTGGAGCGCGCATTGGGGGCAGCACGCCGATCGCGTCCGCCACGGCATAGCGAAACGTCCCTTGGCTCTTGAGTTCGGATGTCGTCAGCGACATCATCTTGTCACCAACCTTGAATGACCAGCGCTTGCCGTTCTTGTGGCGATACAATTGGGCGATATAGAAATCGTTCTCGTTTGGCAGCGAGACGGTGCCGCTCCGCAAGCCCTGACGTATGCGCTCACGGCGTTTGGTGAGGAAAAGGAAGTAGCTGCGCAGGCTGGTCACGTTTTGGGCGCCGGGGTTAGTATTCGCGCGTCGAGCGGTACTCTGCCCGACCTTTCAACCATTCGCGCAGGGAGTCGCGCCGATAACGGATGTTACGCGCCCCGATGCGGATGAAGGGCGGGCCGTAGCCTTTCGACCGTCCCGTCTCAATCCACTGGACACTGACGCCCAGAAGCTTTGCGGTCTGAGCCGTATTCAGTAGGTCCTCATCGTCACCGGCGACGGCAGCGACAAGGTTGTCGGCTCGTTTGTCGAGATGCAGATTCAATTCCATAGCGCTCATCCTTTTTGCTTTGGTCAAGGACGCGCGGGAGCCGAACAACAAAAAGCCCTCGCGCGCATTTTTTTTGCACACGAGAGCCTGTCGTTTGGATGGATCGTATATACGGGCACGATCCCGAAAGGCCCTATGCCACCTCAGCAGGCAGCCTACGGACTACAGCGTTACAGTAAGGGCGGAAAACAAAACCCACAAGCGGAACGTTTTTGCTTCAGCCTATCGCGACGACGTTCGCGCCCTCGATGGGAACAATTCCGCATAGCGTTTTGAGCCGGTCGGCAACCTTCTGCGCCGGGCTCCGAAGGCGCTCTACCCTCATCTGCACATACCCCTCCGTGACGTCATTTCCCAGCGAGTGGTTGACCAGAGCCTTGAGCGCCATGGGGCTGATTTCTGTTTCCTCAGCTACAGTGATGAAGGTGCGCCGCAAGTCGTGCACCGACACCTGGACGCCGCAGGCTTTGGCAACGGCATCGAGAGGAAATTTCGGCTCCGCGATATAGCCTGTCTTCTTGCCGTGCGAGGGAAACACGTAGTCGTTGGGGTCTTTTCCAACCGCGCGCCGCGCCACTAGCAAATCCCGAACGAAGTCGGACATCGGTAAGTCAAGCTTGCGCTTTGCCTTGGTGTTGATGGCTGGGATGTGAAGCAGCTTTTTGTCGAAATCGACATACGCCCATTTCAACAGTGCGGCCTCGCGTCGGCGCAACCCTGTGAAGAGAATGAAGCGTAGGTAGTCGGCTGCAACCGGGTTGGGCAAAGCGCAGACAGCCTTGTAAAAGGCGGGCATGTCGTCGGCCTCAACCATTCGTTCGCGCCGCGCTTCAGCAAACCACTGCTTCCGTAAGCGGACAGGATTTTGCGGAAGCGTCGGGTCTTGGTCCGCTGCGAAATTCCAGAGAAGACGAAGGATGGCCATCGTCGTGTTAGCAGTCACCTCGCCCTTCCAGCGATTTGATAGCGCGATCTTCTGGGCAATCTCGCCGTGGCGCTTCTCCACGGCATCACGAGTGATGAAGTTGAGTGGCTTGTCCAGCCAGGACGTCAGATGGTTCTCCACCTTGTCCTTGTAGTTCGAGACAGTGTTGGCGCTTAGTTTCGCGTCATACTTTTTCAAGTACGCATCCAGCGCCCCTTGCAGCGTCATTGACCGCGCCTTGGGGTCCTTTCCCTTGCGAAGGTCAACTAGCATGTCGGCAGCTTCCTCGCGTGCCTTCGACAGCGCCATTTCGTTGACGGCTGCCACCGTAACGCGACGTGTCTTTCCGTCGGGAAGTGTGCGCTGCGCGATAAACGTTTTGGTGCTCGTCACACCCGAGCAGAGGACGCCAAAACCTTTCAGATCTGCATCCCAGTGAAGCACCTGCTTCCCCGATGGATCGGGAGCAAGTAGCTTTTCGATGGTACGTTCCGTGAGCTTGATACGCGGCAAGATACTCTCCTGACAGGTTGGGCCTTGAGCTGGAAGCAAATAAGGAAAACTACCTTAGTTGCACCACCCTAGGTTGTTTTACAATCAGGGGACGTTATAACGCTTTCGCCATAAAACATAGCGAAATCAATGGATTGATCCGTTGCGCGCCTTATTTTTAAAGCACGCTATTCGTGTATGGACAGCATTCGTAATGCGGGGGTCGCGTGTTCGAGTCACGCAAGCGGCACCATTTCTCCTCCTTTTTGTCGTCTACCCCTTCGCATCTGGCGCAAAGGATTGCGGCGCCGGCCTGGCAGATCTGCCATTGTCGTGACCCCGGTTTGGTGTGAAACTCATGGCCTCAGCATGGGAGGTCAAAAAATGCCCAACAATTTCAAGACCGGAGACGTGGTCAAGCTGAAATCCGGAGGCCCCAGAATGACGGTCAGCGATGGCGCAGCCTCGGGCATGTATCTGTGCCACTGGTTCAATCGCGAGGGCGAGGTGTGGACCCCGCAGCATGCCGGGTTCAAGCCCGAACAACTGATTGCGGCCGACCAGTCGGACTAGAGCTCCTTCCATCCCGATCGACGGGATGCGCACCCGAGCACGAACGGATCAGCACGCGCGACCGACGGATTTTCCGGGTCGCGGCGTTTAACGGTTGAAGCGCGATGACGGCACAAGCCGTCTGCATCGCGCCAAGCTGGAGACGCACAACATGATCAGCCGTTCGATATTAGTCGTTGCCTTGAGTTTGCAGACGGTTGCGGCTCTTGCCCAGGCAACGACCCCGCCTGCACCGCAGACCGGCGCGCCACTTGCCGCGCCAGGCGCGTCGGGGACCAGGTCCGACATCACGCTGGCCAAATTCCAGAAGCGGCGCGAAAAGGCGATCATGGCGGCCGACACGGATGGCGACGGCAAGATCAGCCTGCTGGAATGGGAGGCCTTTCAGGCGAAGCGCAACGTCAAGGGCGACGCCGCCAGATCCTTCGCTCGGATCGATTCCAACCATGACGGCTTCATCGATCGCGCCGAACTCGATGCCTTCTTCGCCAAGCGCTTCGCCCGGCTGGACAAGAATGCCGATGGCATTCTGACAGCCGACGAACTGCCGGGCCACAAAACCGCTCCCAAGCAAGAGCAATGACCAAGAGGCAATGACGCGCGATGAACATCGGGAGTGCGCCGACTGATGGCTGCGGATCCGGACGAGGAGCTGGTTCGCCGTGTCGGCGCCGGCGAGCCGGCAGCCGTGCAAACGCTCGTCGCGCGCAAGCTGCCGCGTATCCTGGCGCTTGCCGTGCGCATGCTCGGCGATGCGGCGGAGGCCGAGGATGTCGCGCAGGAAACCTTCGTGCGGATCTGGCGCCATGCCGCGAGCTGGCGGCGCGGCAATGCGCGCTTCGACAGCTGGATCCACCGGGTGACGCTCAACCTTTGCTACGACCGGCTGCGTCGCAGGCGCGAGTGGGTGACCGGCGACCTGCCGGACGTCGCCGATCCTGCGCCGCTTCCCGATGCTCATTCCGAGGAAGAAGCCCATCGGGTCGAACGGGCGCTGCAAGCCATAGCGCCGCGCCAGCGCGAAGCGATCGTTCTGGTCTACTATCAGGAGATGTCCAATATCGAGGCGGCAGCGACACTGCAGATCAGCGTCGATGCCCTGGAAAGCCTGCTCGCGCGCGGCCGGCGGTCGCTGCAAGCGATCCTGGCGGAGGATGGCGCCGATGAGTAAACGCCGGGCAAGCAGCAACGCAGCACGGCCATTGCGCCTTGCTGGTGCCGCCTGGCGCTCGGCGCCGACGGGCAAGGGGGAGACACATGGCTGAAGGGTCCAGGAACGAACCCGCAATGGATGCCAGGCGCTTTGCCGCCTTGGCGCAGGCCTATGGCGGCGACTTGCGGCGATGGCCCGAGGCCGAGCGAATGGCCGGCACGGTCTTTGCCGCAAGCGACGCGGGCGAGGCCATCTTGAGGCAGGCCGGGACACTTGACGCGCTGCTCGACAGCTACCGCGTCGACGCCCCGGACAAGGCACTGCACAGCAGCATTCTGCAGGCTGCCGGCCGGCACCTCGTCCAGCGCCGGCGTCAGTGGTTCTGGTGGCTGGGACTTGGACTTGCCGGCATTGGTCTGGCCGGTGCCGTGGCAGGACTGGCCCTGGTGACCATCGTCACGCCGGAGGTCCAGCCGGACCACTATGTGCTGGATACCGATGTAACGGCGTTTGGCGATGCCGGCCCGGATGCCGAGAACGGTGAGGAAAACCTATGAGCCCGCGCTGGATCCGTGGTCTGGTCATTACTTCCGTGGTGCTGAACGTCTTTCTTGCGGGCGCATTCGTCGGCGGCGCGGTCTGGCTGAGAAATGCCAAAGCGGGCGCGGCTGTCTCGCTGGAATCGGCTGGCCGACAGCTTGCCAACCAGGACCGCAAGGCGTTCCGCGAGGCGCTGCGCCAGGCTCGCGTGCAGTCCAGTCAGATCATTCTCGATGGCCAGCAGGCGAGGCAGGAGGCAGCGGACCTGTTGCAGCAGCCTGTCATGGACAAGGCCGCCTTGTCCGCCGCCCTGGAACGGGCACGCAATGCCGATGTGACGGTGCGCAGCCGGCTTGAACAGGCCATTGTCGACTTCGCGGCGAGCACATCGCCTGAAAACCGGAGCGTGCTGGCACAGGCGTTGCTGCGCCATATGGAACGCCGCGCCACCGTTACGCCAAAAAAATCGCCATGACGACCGACGGAAAAGGCCGGAGACGCCGTTTAACGATGCGAAGGGACAAGCCTGCCCTGTGCACCATACAGGACGGCCATCTTCATCGTCGAAAGCACTCGGAGTCCAATTATGAGTCGCCTGAAAAACTATGCAGCAACCGCTATCCTGGCCATCGGTGGAACTGTCGTGACAGCCTCCGCGTCCAGCGCAATGCCCATCGTGTCCGTTGCCAAGCCAGCCACCCCGGCACTGGTCGAGCATGTCCGCTGGGGCTGCGGCATCGGCTGGCACCCTAACAGATGGGGCCGCTGCGTGCCGAACGGCGTCGTCGTCGTGCGCCCGCGCTACCACTACTGGCACGGTCCGGCCTACGTCTGGCATCCGCATCATCACTGGCGCCACTGGCACCATTACTGATCGAAGCACCGCGGGGCCAGGCACCTTTCGGGGCGGCCCCGCGCGAGCGCTGGCGCGCACCGGACAATCCCGACCAGCCGAGTTAAGGTTAAATCCACTATACATTTGTTCTTAGCCCGCAAATAATCGAAGAATTTCCCGAAACTATGCTCAGGCATCTTCGTGGGAAAATCTGTGGTTCAGCTTCAAGGTCTTGGACGGGTGCTCTGCCATCCGCTGACGCTGGCCGTGGTCAGCCTTGCAGGCGTCTTCGCCGCCGGACGGGCCGAGCACGAATGGCTGTCGGTGCCGTTCTCGCTGGCGCTGGTGGCTGCCCTTGCCGGACTTCTGTTCCTGGCTTCGGGGCGCCTTGCCTTTTCCGGCTACCTCGCCTGGATGGGCATTGCCTTCGTCACCGTGGTTTCGGCGATCAAGTTCCGGCTGAAAGGATTTTCGCTGCACTTCTACGACACGGTCTTCGTGTCGAGGGACCCGGAAGTGTATCGTTTCCTGCTCGGCTCCTACCTCCATCTGATCGCGCCGGTCGTCATTGCCCTGGGGCTCGGCATCGGGGTGGCGATGCTTCTGTTCCGGATCGATCGGAAAATCGGCTGGCCGGTGTCGGCACGCGTCCTGGTCATGGCGGCGCTCGTCGTTCTGGTGCCGCTGACCTTTCCGGCCGAGGCCTCGAAGGACCGCTATTTCTACTACATGCAGGGCCGGCACATGTCGGCCTTCTTCGTCTCGCTGCTGGATTTGCACAACCTCGTTGTAGAATCGGGCTTCGAAAAGCGGCTGCAAGCCGTGGCGCCGCAGCCGCCTTTTGCCGACACGGTCGATTGCGGCGACCGGGCTGATCTTCCCGACGTCTTTTTCGTGCTCAGCGAAAGCCAGTCCGATCCCGGCTATTTTCCGCAGGTCGGCAACGGCGCGGGATTCCTGCAGAGATTCGCACCGGGGGCCGGCACGCCGCACCAGATGCAGGTCGAGACGTTTGGCGGCGGCACCTGGATCACCAATCTGTCGCTGATGACCGGCCTGTCGGCCACCGATTTCGGCTGGCGAAGCCCCTATCTGACCATCACCCTGCAGGACAAGGTCGCCGGAGCCTTGCCGGAGGTGCTGGCGCGCTGCGGATATCGGACTGTCGTGATGACGCCGATGGACTTTTCGTTCGTCAATGAAGGGCCGTTCCTGAAATCGATCGGTTTCGAGACCATGCTCGACATCAAGGACATCGCCGCGCCCTTCTATCACCTGCGCGACAACTTTTATTACCAGGCGGCCGAGGCATTCATCGCCAGGCACCATAGGGAAGACGGCCGGCCGCTGTTCCTCGAAATCCAGACCATGTTTCCGCACTCACCCTATGAGGGGCGGATGGAGCCCGGGCTGAAGGTCGAGGGCGAGCCTTTCTCGGGCGATTTCCAGGCCAATGAGTATCTGCGCCGGATGGCGGTAGCGCGCGGCGATTTCCAGGATTTCCTCGACAAGAGGCAAGCGGATGCCGGTGAACGCGGCGCCGTGGTGCTCGAATTCGGCGATCACCAGTCGTCGGCGACCAAGCCGTTCGTCGACGCGATCGCCGGGGACGACGCCTTGGCGACCCCTGGCTCGCTTGCCTATCGCACTTTCTACACGCTCACCACCTTCAACCATCCTTTGCGCCATCCGATGCCTGACCTGGCCCCGCTCGACGTCGGCTTCCTCAGCGCGAGCCTGCTCGACGCTGCCGGCCTGCCGATGTCGCCTGTCATGGCCGACCTCGTGCGCCTGCGCGACCGTTGCGGCGGCAGGTTTCATGGTTGTCAGGATCGGGCCGAAGTGGACGCACATCTGCGCCGGCGCGTCGATTCAGGGCTGCTGCATCTGTTCCCGGAAGCGGCGCCGCTGCATGGGCTGGCGCCGCTCCAATCGGTAGATGCTCGCTAGTTATCTCAGCCGATTTTATCTGGCCCCAGCGTCGCCACGGTCTTCAGCGCACCGTCGAGCATGTCGCCCTTCTCGTCCTTCAGCGCCATCTCGCGCAGGCGGCGGATCCAGTCGGCGGCGTCGGTGCGGCCCTTGACCATGTCGAGCGCGGACAGCACCCGGTCGAATTTCGACTGCGCCCGGGCATGGGTGTCGCTGTAGCCCTTGATCAGCCGGCGGCAATTGAGGATCTCGACGGCCAGTGCGTAATCCTGGGGCACATGGTCGAGCGCCAGCGCGTACCAGCCATCGAGATGAGCGACCTCGACCTTGTGGCGCAGCAGGCTGCGGCGCCAGCGGCGCAGGCCGCCGATGAACCAGAGTGCTGCAAAGCCGGCAAAACTGTCGGTGCGGATGCGGCGGCCATGGTTGATGCGGCGGTCGAGAAAGGCGGCGAGCTTCGGCCGGTCCTCGATGTAGCTGCCCAGACCCGCCGGCAGCGTGCCGCAGAACTCCTCGATGCGCGGATGGAAATATTCGGTCACCTGCAGGATCGAGCCATCCTTGACGCCGACCTCGCGGCGCACGCGTTTGTCGCGCGTCGAACGTGTCTTGAGATCGGCGACGCGGATCATGTCGTCGTAGCACAGCGCATTGGCCAGATGCTTGGCGGCAGCGATGGACAAGCCATAGCCCTGAATCGGCCCGTCCAGCGCGACGGCCTTGTCCAACCGGTCGAGATAGTCGCGCCCGTAGGCGATGTCCTGATAGTCGACGACCTTTCTCAAGCCTCGAAGCGCCATGTCGCGCACGGCCACCGGCAACAGATCGATACGGACAGCCAAGGCCTGCCAGCCTTGCAGCAGGTTTTGCGGGCCACTCACCTGTCCGGCGCCCAGGGCAGATTCGACAATCGCGGGCTCGGCCGGCCTAGGCGCCGGTGCCGCCGTGCCGCGCGCACGGTCAAACGCGGCACCGAAGGCGGCGAGGCTGGCCTTGACGCCCCGGCCGCCGGCACCGATCGCCTGTTCGTAGCTCTCGCGCGTGAACGGCAGGGCGTCGGATCCCGCCAGCGCGCCAAGCAGGCTGGCCGAGATCATCGAGCCATTGTCGGCGGCGATCTTCTCCATATCGAAAGCGATGAAGCGCTTCGATGCGGCTTCCGCCGTTGCATGCACCTTCGACGACGAGGCCCGGCCATCGCCCGGTTCGATCTTTTCCGACACGGCGGCGATGCGGTGCGACGAGGCGATCAGCGTGGTGCGCTCGGGCGTGACGAAGCCGCGAATGATGGCACGGCCGGCTTCCATCAATTCGGCGGCGATCAGGATGTCGACGTCGCCCTGCGAGGGCGACAGCGCAAAGACCGGCAGCCGGCCGGTGTCGCGGGCCATCTCGACATAATAGATGGTGGCGCCGGTACGCTGGGCGACGCCGGCGACCGAGGTCGACTGCGCGACATAGCCGTTGCGCTCGGCGACATCGGTAATCCAGTCGGCGAGCACGCCGCCGCCCTGGCCGCCGACCGCCAGCACGGCGAGCTTGATGACACGCTCACCATCCTGAGCGCCGGCGTGGGCGCGAAGTGGGGGGACGGCGTCAAGCATCGGCGAAAGTCAGGCGCCGGCTTTCGCGGCGACGCTGCAACAGGCTGATGGTGGCGCGGCGCGCGGCTTCCAGGAAGCGATCCCAGCGGCTTGGATTGTGGACGACGTCGGCGCGATAGAAGGACGGGCAGAGCACCGCCGCATCGGCGACCTCGCCGCAATTGCCGCAGCCGACGCAACTCTGGTCGATATGCGCGACCGGATCGTCGCGCAAAGGATCGTCGAGCGACTTGACCGACAGCGATGGGCAGCCGGACAGCCGCATGCAGGCATGGTCACCGGTACAGATGTCCTCATCCACGCCGAACTTCGGTTTCACGACACGGGTCCCGCCCTTGATCGCCTTGTCGACCAGCGGCTTTTCGCGGCGCTGGCGGTTGAGCATGCATTCGGACGAGGCGACGATGACTTTCGGCCCCTTCTCCTCCGTCGTCAGCGCCTCGCGCAGCGTGTCCTGCATCTTGGTCACGTCATAGGTGCGGTCGACATGGCGCAGCCATTTGACGCCCATGCCTTTGACCGCCTCGGTGATCGGATGCTTCGTCGACTTGGTCTTGTTGCCGGCGCGGGACGAGAGGATGTCCTGGCCGCCGGTGGCGGCCGAGTAAAAATTATCGACGATGACGATGACGCCGTCGTTCTTGTTGAACACCGCGTTGCCAATTGAGGAGGTCAGGCCGTTGTGCCAGAAGCCGCCGTCGCCGACGAAGGAGATGGAACGCCGCTTGGCATCAGGCGAATTGAAGGCTGAGGCGGAGGCCGGGCCCAGCCCGTAGCCCATGGTGGTGGCGCCGAGCTCGAAAGGCGGCATGATCGAGAACAGATGGCAGCCGATGTCGGAGGCGATGTGATGCTTGCCGAGCTCCTGCTCGACCAGTTTTGTCGCGGCAAAGATCGGCCGTTCCGGGCAGCCGATGCAGAAGCCCGGCGGACGGCCCGGCACGACATTGATGAGGTCGGCTGCATCAACGCCGTCGCCGACCTTGTTGGGCGCGCGCACCTCGCCCGGCAGCAGATGCGGCGCCTCGGCGCGCAGGAAGGCGCCGATGCCGTCGAGCATGACCTGGCCGGTATATTCGCCGGCCATCGGCAGATGCTCCTTGCCAACCAGCCTGGTGCCTCGACCGGCCTTGTGCAGCATCGAAGCAAAGGCCTGTTCGATGTAGTTGGGCTGGCCTTCCTCGACGACCAGCACCGACTGCTTGCCCTCGCAGAACGACAGGAACTCGTCATCGATCAAGGGATAGACGGCATTGAGCACATAGAGCGGCACGTCGGTGTCGCCATAGGTGTCGGCAAGGCCGAGCCGCTGCAGCGCGCGGATGACCGAATTGTACATGCCGCCCTGCATGACGATGCCGACCGAGCCATGGTCCGAGCCGAAGAACTCGTTGATCTTGTTCTTGGCGATGAAGTCGACCGCCGCCGGCCAGCGTTTCTGCACCTTCTCCTTCTCATGCAGGAAGGAGGCGGGCGGCAGCACGATGCGGCCGGTGTCGCGGCGCGGCGCGTCGAGGGCATCGGCGACCGTCATCGGCGGCCGCTTGTTGTCCTTGGCGATGAAATGGCCATGCACGTGGCAGCAGCGGATGCGCACCTGCAGCATGACCGGCGTGTTGGAAATCTCCGACAGCTCGAAACCATCCTCCACCGCCTTGACGATCGACGGCAGGTTGGGTCGCGGGTCGAGCAGCCACACCTGGCTTTTCATGGCGAAGGCATGGCTGCGCTCCTGCATGATCGAGGAGCCCTCGCCATAGTCTTCGCCGACGATGATCAGCGCGCCGCCGGTGACGCCGCCGGAGGCGAGATTGGCCAGCGCGTCGGAGGCGACGTTGGTGCCGACCGTCGACTTGAAGGTCGCCGCACCGCGAATGGGATAATGCACTGACGCCGCCAGCATGGCGGTGGCAGTGGCTTCCGAGGCGCTGGCTTCGAAATGCACGCCGAGCTCGCCCAGAATGTCCTGCGCGTCGGCCAGCACGTCCATCAGGTGACTGATCGGCGCGCCCTGATAGCCGCCGACATAGCCGACGCCGCATTGCAGCAGCGCCTTGGTGATGGCGAGAATGCCTTCGCCGGCAAACTCCTCGCCGGCACCGAGCCTGAGTTTTTCGACTTCCCTGGCAAAAGACCGTTCGGCCATTCTTTTTCTCCCTTCCGTTACCGCCAGCGCTGGCGGCGCGTAGGTCTAGATGTCGTGCTTGCGAATGTTCTTCAGCATCTTCAAAAGCGTGGCGATGAGCGCGGAATATTCGGCATCGTCGATGTCGTCGAACATCGCTTCGAACGCGTCGTGCATGGCCGGCCAGGCGCGGGTGAACTCGGCGCGGCCCTCGTCGGTCAGGAACACATGGCGGATTCGGCTGTCGGTGACACCCTGCTCGCGTCGCACCAGACCCTGGCCCTCCAGCGTATCGAGGGTCCGGCTCAAGGTCGATTGCTCGATGACCGTATAGACCGAGAGGTCGTTGACGGTGATACCGTCGGTGACCGACAGCACGGCGAGCGTGCGGACCTGCGGGATGGTCAGGCCCTGCTTGCGGAAATCGTCGCGCAAGGTGGCGTTGTAGCGGCCCATGATGCGGTTCATCAGATAGGGCGCGAATTGCTGCAGCCCGATCTGCCCCAGGGTCGAAATGCGCTGGCGCTTTTCCGCGACCTTCTCTTCCATCACAGCCTCCCCGCCAGGAGAAAGCCGGAACCGCCGCCGAGACCCGCACCCGGGTGGGTCGAGGCGCCGATATGGTAGAGACCCTTGATGCCGGTCTGATGGTTGCGGCTGGTCTTGAACGGCCGCCACAGGAAAGACTGGTCGATGGTCGAGGAACCGCCATAGGGGTCACCGCCGACCAGGTTGATGTTCATCGCCTCCAGATCGGCCGGCGAATAGGCGCGGCGCGCGATGACGCTGTCCTTGAAGCCTTCGATATGGCTGGCGAGGATCGCCTCAATGCGGTCGGCATAGGCTTCGCGCAGCACATCGGTCCATTGCCCGTCTGCCGGCGCCTGCAGCTTGCCGGCCGCGTCGCCCTTGATGTGGCGAGGCGCCTCTGGCAGTTGCAGCCACAGGATCGCCTTGCCCTCCGGGCAGCGCGACGGGTCGAGCGCGTGCGGCTGGCCGACGCAGATGGTCGGCACCTCCGGCAGCATGCCGCGCGCCGCCTCGTTGCAAGCTTTCGAGACGCCATCCAGGCCGGGCGTGAGGTGCAGCAACGCCACCTTATCCAAGCCTTCGCCCGGCCATGCGGGCGGTTTGTCCAAGGCGTAGTGGATCTGGAAATTGCCTTTGCCGTAGCGGTACTTTTGCGTCGCCTCGACATCGGCTTTGGGTGCATCCGTGCCAAGCAGCCTGCCATAGAGCTGCGTTGGCGTAACCGAGCAGATGACGCTCTTGTCGGCATTGATTGTCTCGCCCGAGGCCAGCCGCACGGCGGTTGCCCGGCCATTGTTTTGAACGATCGAAGCGACATCGGCGCCGGTGCGGATATCGCCGCCGCGTTCCCGAATCAAAGCCTCGAAGGCCGCCAGCAGGTTTTTTGCCCCACCCTTGACGATCGGTGCTCCGGCCGCCTCAAGTGCGAAGGCGATCACCTTGGCGATCTGGCCGGAGAAGGCGTCCTCGGGTCCAAGCCCGGCATGCAGTACCCAGGGTGCCCACAGCGCGCGGATGGTTTCGGACCGGTAGGTGTTTTCGAGCCAGCCGCGCGCCGGCACCAGAGCTTCGCCGAGGAAGGCGGCAAGGCCGCGCGGGCCACGCCGCCAGCCATCACCGGCAAGCAGCTTCGCTGTCGGGTAGGACCACAGGCTGCCGCCGAGCAAGCCGAACAGCAGGCCGGCATTGCGTTCGATGCCGCCGACATCATCCGCGTGCCGGTCACCGTCGCCTGCCGCGATTGCGTTGAGGGCGGCGATGTTGGCGGCACGGTCGGTGCTGAGCACGGCATGGCTGCCATCCGGCCGCAGCACGCCCGTCGGCGTGCCCGTGTGGCAGAACTCCAGCCCGTGGCGCGCGAGATCGGCGCCCAGTGCCGCAAAGGCCGGCGAGGTGATGAACAGCACGAAGGTCGTCGCCATCACATCATGGATGAAGCCGGGTGCGGTGATCTCCTCGGTGCGCAAGCAACCGCCAATGCGGTCGTTGCGCTCCAGGACGAGCACACGCGCCCCTTTGCCGCCGAGCATCGCCGCGCAGACCAGCGCGTTGATGCCGCTGCCGACGATGATGTGATCGGGGGCGGTCATTGGCGGTTGCTCTTTGCTTGCGGGCAGTGGAGTTCAATCGCGTGGAATTGCGCTCTACGGCGCCCCCCTCTGGCCTGCCGGCCATCTCCCCCTCTTGGGGGGAGATTGGCAGCTTCGGCGCCCCACTCAATCCTGCAACGTCGCAGATTGGCGAAAACCATTGTGAAGGCCAATCTCCCCCCTTGAGGGGGAGATGTCCGGCAGGACAGAGGGGGGCGCCGTAGGGCGCTAGCGCTACAAGCCTGCCACCCTCTACCTGCCATCAACCCGGTTTCGCCTTCTCGCATGATCTTCTCCCGAAGACCCACCTCGCTTTATTGCTTCGACACCAGCGCCAGCGCGCGAATCGGGCTGCCGGTGCCGTGCTCGATCTTGAGCGGCGCCGCGATCAGGATGGCGCCCTTCGGCGGCAGCTGGTCGAGGTTGCAGAGGCTGGCGAGACCGTAGCGGTTGGCCTTGTGCATCAGCGTGTGCGCCGGGAATGGCGGCTCCATGCCACCGGCCTTGCCGGCATCGGTGCCGATCGTCTCCGAGCCCCAGCCCTTGATGTCCTTGCTGATCAGGAACTGGATGGCTTCGGCCGTCGGCCCGGGCGTGTGCGGGCCGGTCTCGTTGGCGTTGAGGAACTCGGCTTCCGAGCCGTTGCGCTTGTACCAGTCGGTGCGCATCACCACCCATTCGCCGGCATTGATCGCGCCGTGCTTGGCTTCCCAGGCCTTGATGTGGTCGACGGTGAGCAGGAAATCGGGGTCGGCGGCGGCTTCCTTCGAACAATCGATGACATTGACGGGGCCGACGAAATTCTGCGCCGGAATGGTGTCGGTGGCGCCGTCCGGATAATCCTTGCCGCTGATCCAGTGCTGCGGCGCGTCGAAATGCGTGCCCGAATGTTCGCCGAGCTTCAGCCAGTTCCAGGCCCACCACGGACCGTTCTTGTCGTAACGGGAGATGTTGTGGATCTCGACCTTCGGCGTGTCGACGGCGAGTTCCGGCGGCAGCTTGATCAACGGCGTGTCCGGCCCGAGCGGCGCCGACAGGTCGACCACCTTGATGGCGCCTGAAAGAAGCTGGCCGGCGACTTCGCCGAGGAGTTTTTGCGTGTCCATGGTTTGAAGTTCCCTCTTCGTGTGATGATCAAGGCTCGTCTCGGCCCTTAATATCCTACTAGACGAAAACATATGCATCTGCAATTATCTTTAAGCATAAAGGAAATGGGGACGGGGCGTGAGCGAGTTCGACGCCATCTTTGTCGGGGCGGGCCACAACAGTCTGGCATGCGCCGCGCATTTGGCGCTCAAAGGCTGGAAAACAGGGGTTTTCGAGCGCGGCGCGACAATCGGCGGCGCCGTCCAGACGCGCGAATTCACCCTTCCCGGCTTCCGCCACGATTTCGGCGCGATGAACCTCAGCCTCTTCGCCGGCTCGGCCTTCCACCGGAAATATGCAAATGAATTGAAAGCGCAGGGGCTGGAGTTCGCCCCGGTCGCCGACTGTTTCGCCAGCGCATTCCCTGACGGGCGCTGGTTCGGCGTCAGCAACGATCTGGAAAAGACGGCCGCGCGCATCGCCGCCTTCTCCGCCGCCGACGCCGCCACATGGCGCAGGCTGGTCGCCGCCTTCCCGGCGGAGGCCGAACACCTGTTCCGGCTGCTGGGTTCGCCGATGAGTGCCCGCGCGCTTGCCGGCACGGCGTGGAACCTGTGGCGCAAGAAGGGCATCGCCGGTTCGCTCGATACGGGCCGCCTGCTGCTGTCC